>CALLDA010000183.1 GCA_937998635.1 uncultured Pseudomonadales bacterium | reverse complement strand
ATCTCCTCTACTAGCCGTAGAAAATGCGTAGCCATGGCTTCGTGATTGGGTAGGTTATTTTCCTTAAAGCGCTGTTGCAGGTCACCTTTGCGATCCCACCAGGCCAGAGATTTGGCTAGCTGCTCGATAAACAAAGGCGATAAGCCCAGCGCCTTGCCGATATCGCGCACCGCGCTGCGTGTTCGATAGGTAATCACCGTCGCTGCTAATGCCGCCCGTTCGCGGGTGTATTTTTTGTAGATGTACTGAATCACTTCTTCTCGGCGCTCGTGCTCGAAGTCCACATCGATATCCGGTGGCTCATCGCGTTCTTTGGAAATAAAACGCTCGAACAATAATGAAACCCGAGTCGGCGATACCTCGGTAATAAACAGGCAATAGCAGACTACGGAATTGGCTGCTGAACCACGACCCTGACAGAGAATCTGTCGGCTGCGGGCAAACTGCACGATGTCATAAACCGTTAAAAAATAGTATTCGTAGCCCATTTCATGAATTAGCGACAGTTCTTTTTCAAGCGTATTCAATACACTCTCAGGTATGCCTTCTGGCCAGCGTTGCTCGGCACCGCTCACAGTCAGTTGGCGCAAATAGGCATGAGGCTGCCAATCTTTGGGCACCACTTCTCGTGGGTATTGGTAACGGAGTTCGTCGAGGGAAAAATGACAGCGTTGGCTGATCACTAATGTTTCATCAAGCAAGGCCTGTGGATATCGACGTTTTAGTTTCGTGATAGGGCGTAGGTAGCGCTCGCTGTTTATTTGCAGGCGGGTGCCCAATTGATCAATGGAGGTGTTGAGCCGGATAGCGGTCAGGGCATCCTGCAAAGGTTTACGTTTGGCGATATGCATATGAACATCACCACAGGCGACCATGGGAATATCTAATTGTTTAGCCAGGGTGTAGTGGTGCAAGTAGCGATGTTGTTCATTAGCACTGAGTGTTTGCTTAACACCCAGCCAGAGTTGCCTGGGGAATAATTTTTTTAGAGTGATGCCCTGGTTTATTATTTCGGACTTGTTTCCAGAGCTGGTTTTAGGGGCATTTTTAGAGATATCTTTAGTGGCTTGATTGGGTAACCAGATGGCCAGACAGCCTCTGCCAAATAAATTCAGGTCGCTGATGGCGACACGGTATTCCCCTTTGACACTGCGCCGTCGTGCCAAACTGATCAGCGCTGAAAGCTCTCCGTAGGCGATTTTATCCGGTGCCAGTAAAATTAACTTGATGGAGCAGGACTTATTCTCGTCGCCATTTTTCTTGTTATCTTGTTCATGATTCTGTTTATTATAAAAAAGAAATTCACTGCCGATAATAAGTTTTATACCATGCTCTTTGGCAGCAACATGGGCTTTTACGATGCCAGCTAAGGAGCATTCATCAGTCATGGCAATGGCGCGATAACCCAATGCCGCAGCTTGCGCTACCAGTTCTTCCGGGCGGGATGCGCCGCGTAGGAAGGTGAAATTGCTGAGGGCATGGAGTTCTGCGTACATGGCATTAAGCTGTTGTTAAGAGAGCGTCAGGCAAAAGCGCCATGGATAAACCATTGCTTTGCCAGACGATCCCGATAAAGCCAGTACAGGGCTCCGTCGTGGTGGCGAGCGATGAAGTAGTCGCGGCAAACAGGTTTTTGCCACCAGTTGCCTTCGATACGTTCCGGCCCCTGCAATAATTCCAGTTCCCCGTGCCAGTAAAGGCCCTGATTTTTTATCTGCACAGGTGAAGGATCTTGCCATAACCAGAGCGGGCGCTTGGACGCATTATCATGATCAATGGTGGTATTAACAATTGGCGTTCTATTATTCTTTATCGAATTTAATGGAAGGCATTGCCAGGCCTGCTCGGGAATATGGCTGTCTGCTAGTTTGAGACCATAGACACTATTTTCACCGAGTCGCGTGCGTAGTTTGTCTAGCAGCATCGCCAGGTTCTTGTTGTTATCGAGATGGTCACCGAGATGATTGCCAAAATGACTGTCAGCGGCTTGTGAACCAAACAGATCAGTATTTTTCTGTTCTGCCTGATGCAGGTGCTCAGCGTGTAAGGTCAGGCTTTCCACCGGTGCCGGTAAAGCTTGATTGTCCAGTTTCAGGCGGCTCATCGATAAAAAATGTTCAAGGCTATTGTGAGGCTGGGCAAAATTCAGAATGATTTCGCTACTATTGTTGCTGTTCTGTTTAATAGGGGATAAGCCCATAGGCAATAAGCGCATACTCCAGCGTATCTGACTGCAATGTAATTGCCGACCGTGCAGGTAGCCTGTTAGCGCGATTAACAAACGTTTTATAGGGAAGGCGAGGCGCCCTGTTGAAGCAATGCCATCATTAAACTCTAAGGTGCTTTCAAACTGAGGGGGCAATTCAAGGCTTTGTTGAGGGTCTGCCTGTTCGCCCATCAGTTGTTTTAAATAAACAAGAAAATCTTTGCCATAGCGTTTACCCAGCGCCGCGCCGGGTAGTCGCAATAAATCCTCCAGACAATAAAACCCGGTAGAGCGGAATTTATCTTTTAGTTTGTTCGAGCAATTGAGCAGAGTCAGTGGCACCGCGTAGAGGTGTTGCTCAAAGGCTTCAGTGCTATTTAGTGTGCCATTGTCTGAATTAAAAAACTCCAGTGGATTCATGTCCGCTCGACTTAACAGCGTCGCAGCTTTTGGTGTAGTAGCGAGGCCGACCGTGTGCTCGTGACCCTGATCAATTATTGCCGACTTAATCTTGTTTAACAGGCACTGTAGACCTTTAAACAGTTTCAAGCAGCCGCCTATTTCCAGCAACAAACTAGCCGGTGGGCAAAGAACCACGGTGGGAGTAAAGCGATAACAGCTATAGGCCAGTGTCTGCAGCGCCTGGGCTTCCTGCTTGATGTCTCGATCAAAGATATTCGCCTCGCTACACAGAGCCTGTGCTGTCGCCAGCGACATGCCCGCTATGACACCTCTGTTTGTTGCTGGAGAATTAGCTATGAGTACCCGATGCTGATCAATGATGATGACGGCGGGGTGATCGTTTGTGCTGATACCATTCTCCAAGTCATCCTGCGTCATCTTATTCGGTATACAGACTTCCAGAGGCAGCCGGTGAAAATGTAAGCAGAGCCACAGCATCAGCGTACTTCAATGGAGGGTGTTGTCGATTTCCGAATGTGTTTTATCCGGAGATAGATCAAAGGGATTGTTGGGGAAATGTGCTTCGAAGTCCCAGTGCATATCGATGTTCTGTGATGGCGCTTTATGGTTGGGGCTATATTCAGAACCATCCTGAAGGCTGTTTCCTGGTATATGCACAGGCAGGCCGGAAGCAGAAACACGCATTTCAAGCAGCTTGTTGGGGCGGGGGATATCAACGATTTGTCCAGCCCAGCCACCGCGTTGTTTGAGTATATGTAAGCGGCAGGATTTTGCTGCATGTGAGGCACGGGGCGTTGGCGACAGGGCAATGCGCAGGGCCGCTGGTGAAGCCTCGCTGGCAGAGCGAGTGGGTCGGAATAATACCGCCATGCTATGGCTGAGTTGTGCCGCCAGTTGCAATTTACGTAACTGCTGATGCTTAACCCGGCTGTCCAACCAACACAGCACGGCCCCGACAACATCTGCTCTCAGCAGTTGATCAAAAGCCCATAACTGTTCAGCCCTTGAAGGTGTTTGTATTACCAGCACTTGCTCCAGAGCAATGCCGCTGCTCTGTAAGGCCGGAGCGTAGGGTATGTAGGGTGGTGCAATCAGCACCAGCTTACGATTCTGGCTGGCATACTGTGCCAGGGTGGGTAGTAGTATCTCCAGCTCGCCAATACCACTGTGATCACAGAGCAATTCAGTGATGGCGCTTACCGGCCAGCCACCTAGGTGCAGGCTCTGATCGAGTAGGGGATAACCTGTGCTCAAACCACCGCTCTGCTGTGGCGACGCTGAAGCCTGCCAGATATCGGGTCTGGCCAGGAGGATAGATAGTTTTTTGTTCATGGCTTTTTATTTATGATATGAGTGCGCGCCTGGTGTGTGACGGGCACGCGGATAATTTACAGTATTTATACTGTTAATATATACAGTATAATAGCGCTTGTCACCTGTTTTGATGGGTCACTTTAGTGGCATGTGAAAACATCCGGTAGCAAACGCTGGAAGTGTTCGGCCTTGCGAATTGATTGCTGGAACGCGTATATGGTTTCGAGAGGACTATGTAGCGCATCGCGAAATAGAAATAGAAATAGCAGGGCCTCACTGTTATACCAGCAAGTCAGTTTATAGCCATGAAAATCAATATGTTACGTTGATGCAGCGTTTTTATATTTGCATGCATTTTTTCTATGCATGGAATGTCTGGACAGTCTCTCTGCAAATGGCAGGCAGCGCTTATGCCAGAAATGCCTGCACCGATAATCGAATGTCAGTATGTTTAGTTTGCATGCTTAATCCATAGTTGAAATGGAGATCATAGTGGCTGTCTGACCAGGAGGGTTCAATATTGTTTCGTTTGGCAGAATGTGAGAAGGGCGCTTATTATTTATCGGTGGAGGATATATAATTCTTAAGTCTAAAGAGAGCGCTTAATGTTAGCACTTGCTGATCAGCCATGAGCTCGTCATTGAGCTTTACAGAGGAAAAACAATAAGTGCTTCCGAGATTTTATTTTTTTAGGTTCTGTTTTTAAAATTCAATGCTAGAGGTTCCATGGATATATACGATAAAACAATTATCGAAAAGGTTAACATCATACGCAAACGCCTGCGTGATGAGTATGGTGATGCTCCATCCCTACGTGACCCAAAATTATTTGAAACCATGCTGGATTACTGGGTTTCTTCTAAAGACGCGATTACTAAATCGCAAATACGGCAGTTAATGGAGATGCTTGGTGAGCCCTGGCAAAGCCGGCATCTGAAGTTGGTCGATAAGCACACTGTCTAATTTTTACTCGCTCCCGATTGACTGCTGTCGCGGGAAACTCTGATGTCGGCCAGGTAGTTGTATTGACAAAAGCGCCGTAATAATTAAAAAGCAACTTGAAGCTAACATGCAGGCAGTAAGCCCTTGCCATTGATAGATCAGCCCCGATAACACCGTACCCACCAGGCGACCCGCAGCATTGGCCATATAGTAAAAACCGACATCAAGGGACACACCATCCTGTTTGGCATAGGCGACGATCAAGAAAGAATGCACCGACGAATTAATGGCAAAAACAAAGCCGAAAACCAGCAAGCCGCCAATAATCACCAGCTGGTCGGATGTAGGACTAAGGCTCAGTGCCACTGCAATAAGCGCGGGGATAACGCACAGGGCTAGCGCCCAGTGCAAGGCAGTTCTACCGTCGGGTGTCTGTGAAGGCCGCGTCCCAGTGATCTTTGGTGCGATGCTCTGCACACCGCCATAGCCAATAATCCACAGCGCTAGAAAACTACCCACGGCGGTGTGACTCCAGTTTAATTGGCTTTGTAAATACACCGGTAGTGCGACTACGAACCAGATGTCACGGGCACCAAACAAAAATAAACGTGCCGCTGATAAGCGATTAAGCGCAGCACTTTTTGACCATATATCGCGAAATTTAGGCACGTAAGTTGTTTTTCCTGCACCTCGATCAAGCAATAAAAAGCTCAGCACACAGACGATCATTAAACCGCCCAACAGCACCAGTAATGCGCCCCGAAAACCGAGGCTTGATAACAACACTGCGCCCAGGAAAAACCCAGCGCCTTTTAAAGCGTTTTTGGAGCCGGTGAGCAGAGCGACCCAGCTATAGAGTTGACTCTGCCTGGTCTCGGGCACCAACAACTTGATGCTACTTTTAGCGGTCATTTTATTGAGATCTTTGGCTATCCCAGAAATCGCCTGCGCGGCCATGACATAGAGCACGGACAAGTAAGCGGAGTCTATGAGCAGCATGGCCAGGGCAACGACCTGTAAGATCAGGCCGATATGCAAGGTGGTATTAAGTCCGGTTCGAGCCGCTAGCCAGCCACCAGAAAAATTGGTGACGATGCCAAAAAATTCGTAAAACAAAAACAGGCTGGCCACTTCAAAAGGGCTGTAGCCAAGCTGATGGAAATACAGCACCACTAACATACGCAGGGCACCATCGGTGACGGTAAAGCCCCAATAGCTCAGGGTGACGGTGATATATTGTAGTAATTCTCGACTCATATCAGGCTGGCTTAAAAGGCAAGGTTAGGCACTCAAAGATCACTGGCAACCTTACGAGCCAGCTCCATCAAGCGGTGTACATAGCCAATCTCATTGTCATACCAGATCAATAGTTTGACCTGAGTTTGGTTGATAACCATGGTCGATAGTGCATCGACAATGCCGGATCGGATATCGTCAGTGAAATCCACAGAGACCAGGGGCTTTTCTTCGTAGCCAAGAATGCCGGCAAGATAGCCATCGGCGGCCTCGCTTAATGCCCGGTTGACCGATTCGATATTCGTGGCGTTCTCGACTTCAAAGACACAGTCAGTTAAGGACGCATTGGCCAGCGGCACGCGCACCGCGATACCGTTTAGACGGCCTTTAAGTT
>CALLDA010000182.1 GCA_937998635.1 uncultured Pseudomonadales bacterium | reverse complement strand
GGGGTGATCATCGTCGATATAACCGTAGGCAGCGGCGATGGTAGTGGTGCCAGCCTCCCGTCCCGATTCAATATCTCGACGATGATCGCCGATATAAATAGTCTGTTCGGGGGCGATACCCAGTTGCTCGCAACCCAGTAGCACGGGTTCAGGGTGGGGCTTGGCATTGCCGACATGATCCGGACACACCACCGCGCCGGGTGCCGGTTGTAATCGCAGCTTGTCGAGAATAGCTTCGGTGTAGAGGCTGGGTTTGTTAGTAACGATGCCCCAGGGTGTACCCTGCTTATCGAGGCGATTAAGCAAATTTTCTATGCCGGGGAAGGGCCGGGTCTCCTCACAGAGATTATCCAGATAGATATCCAGAAATTCGGCACGTATTCTTTCAAATTTACTGTCTTCTTCGGTGCACTGGAACGCATGAGCTATAAGGCCCGCAGAGCCATTGCTGACAATGGCACGAATCTCGGTTTCGCTCAGGGCTGGACGGTTCTTGCGGGCCAGTAAATAGTTCAGTGACAGAGCGAAGTCGGGAGCGGTATCGAGCAAGGTGCCATCGAGATCAAAGAGCACGGCCTGGTAATGAAGAGCGGTCATGAGTCGGTTTCTGATTCAGTAAGGTGAGGCTTAGTCGCGTGGATCATATAGTTGACGCTGACATCACTGGCGTGCAGTCGGTATTTTTTGCTCAGCGGGTTATAGACCAGTCCGGTCATATGATTGACCTGTAGGCCTGCCGCTCGAATCCAGCTGCTTAGTTCTGAGGGTCGAATTAAATTAGCGTAGCTGTGGGTGCCTTTGGGTAACAGGTTGAGCAGGTATTCGGCACCGACGATGGCGAATAAGAAAGACTTGGGATTACGATTAATGGTCGAAAAGTATAAATCCCCGCCGGGTTTTACCAGATTTGCGCAGGCGTTTATGACCGAACCTGGGTCGGGCACGTGTTCAAGCATTTCCAGACAGGTGACGATATCGAAGCCCGGCGCATTGTTTGCAGAGCGATTTTCGGCAAGTTTCTCAGCCGTGCTTAACTGGTAGTCAATATCCAGTCCGGATTCAATGGCATGCAGTCGGGCTATTTCCAGCGGGGTTGCGCCCATATCGATGCCGCTAACCAATGCGCCTCGGTGGGCCATTGATTCGCTTAAGATGCCGCCGCCGCAGCCGACATCCAGCAGGGTTTTTTCGGCCACTGGTGAGTGTTTATCGATCCAGTTGGCCCGTAGTGGATTAAAATCGTGGAGGGGTTTGAATTCGCTGTTGGCATCCCACCACCGTGTCGCGAGGGCCTCAAATTTGGCTACCTCGGCGGCATCGACATTTTCGTCTGTTTGTTGTGTGGACATAGGACTTAATTGCTACCAATTTTTTGTTGCCAGGATCTGGCTTTACCGATGATTTCTTCTCGGTCGAGGGTTTGCAGCTCGCCATCGGCGACCAATGCCTTGCCGTTAACCCAAAGATGACTGAGCTGTCGGGCGCAATCGGTATAGACTAGTTGTGAGAGCGGATTATACAGGGGTTGTGACTGGATGGTGGCCATGTTGATGGCAATCAGGTCAGCGTATTTGCCGACTTCAATGCTGCCGATTTCATGTTCCCGGCCCAGGGCTTTGGCGCCGTTTATAGTCGCCATACGCAAGGCTTGTTCGGCATTGATCGCAGCGGCATTACCCGTTGCGCCTTTAGCTATGAGTGCGGCCAAGTTGACCGCAGCAAAGAGGTTGAGACTATTGTTACTGGCTGCACCATCGCTGCCCAAAGCGACGTTGACGCCTGCGTCGAGCAATTTTTGGCTGGGACAAAATCCGCTGGCCAGTTTCATATTGGATTGCGGGCAGTGCAGGATATGAGCGCCGCTCTCTTGTAGTGTACTAAGATCTGAGTCGCTCACCTGGGTCATGTGGGCGCATTGAGTCAGCGGTGTCAGGGCGCCAAATTGCTGGAGTTTTTCCAGGGGGCAACAGCCGTCCTGTGCAATAGCGTCCGCTACTTCCTGAGCGGTCTCATGGAGGTGGATTTGGATCGGAGCATCCAGCTCACCGGCCAGGGATACCACTTTGCTCAGGGATTCGTCGCTGACGGTATAGGTGGCATGGGGGCCGAAGGCGATATCCACCAGGGCGTCATTTTTACAATCATCGTAAAGGCTCAGGCCTTTATGAATATATTCATCAGCATTGCGCGCCCAGGCGGAGGGGAATTCCAGCACCGGGAAGGCAATCTGGGCTCTCATACCGGCTATGCGGATGCTGGCGGCCACCTGATCGGGAAAGAAATACATATCCGAGAAGCAGGTGGTGCCGCTGAGTAGCATTTCAGCGATGGCAAGCTCAGTGCCATCACGTACAAATTCTTCGCTAACCCAGCGCTCCTCGGTAGGCCAGATATGCTCCTGGAGCCATGGCTGTAAGGGCATATCGTCGGCAAAGCCTCGCAGCAGGGACATCGCAGCATGGCCGTGGGTATTGACCAGTCCGGGCATCAGCACAGCGTCGGGTAAGCGGTGTTCGGCATCGGTGCTATAACGCAATCGGGCTTCTGCCGTGGGCATTATGGCGGCGATTTTTTGCTCGCAGATAACCACGCTGCAATCTCTCAGTACCTTGCCTGGCTGAGTCATGGTGACGATCCAGCCGGGGCTGATGATAAGGTCAGCCTGAAGCTTGTCTGTTGCTGTGACCATAGAGGAGGGCTTGTCTGTTAGTGCTGGTGTGGGTTTGGAGTTGATTGCTTTAAATGATCATGGCACCAGCTTGTGTGACGGGCAGTATACCCGATGCCAGGATGGGAGTAGATGCCCCGTAGGCTTGTCGATCGACGCTTTATTACCGGCTTTATATGATATGATTCGCGGCTGGTATTTAGTCGTTTGGCAGTGCCGACTTATGCTCCCCGTGAGCGCTTTTGGGCCGGTAGATGGCAGACAGATGGCAAGCAAACATCAAAAACAGGTCGTAAATAAAAACTGGGGTAACAAGACAACGTGGCTGAGCTAGCAAAAGAAGTCCTGCCGGTAAACATTGAGGACGAACTCAAAAACTCCTATCTCGATTACGCCATGAGCGTCATTGTTGGCAGAGCCCTTCCCGATGCGCGGGATGGTCTGAAACCGGTACACCGTCGTGTGTTATTCGCTATGAGCGAACTGAATAACGACTGGAATCGCCCCTACACCAAGTCAGCCCGGGTAGTGGGTGATGTTATTGGTAAGTATCATCCCCACGGTGACACCGCGGCCTATGATGCCATTGTGCGTATGGCACAGTCGTTTTCCTTGCGCTATCCGCTGGTAGACGGCCAGGGTAATTTTGGTTCAGTGGATGGTGATTCCGCTGCGGCCATGCGTTATACCGAAATTCGCATGTCGAAAATCACCCATTCCCTGCTCGCTGATCTGGATAAAGAAACCGTCGATTTCGTCCCTAACTACGACGAAAAAGAAATGATGCCCCACGTTATGCCAACTCGCGTGCCCAACTTATTGGTCAATGGCTCTTCCGGTATTGCCGTGGGTATGGCGACCAATATTCCTCCCCATAATCTGCGGGAGGTGATCGCAGCTTGTCTGGCGCTAATAGGAAACCCGGACATCACTACGGACGAACTCATGGAGTTTGTTCCTGGGCCGGACTTCCCCACCGGAGCCATCATTAATGGTCGGGCCGGGATTATTCAGGCCTACCGCACCGGGCGGGGACGTATTTATGTCCGTGCCAGGGCTGAGGTGGAGATCGATCCGAAGACCGAGCGGGAAACCATCATCATCCACGAGATTCCCTATCAGCTAAATAAGGCGCGCTTGATTGAGCGAATCGCCGAGCTGGTTAAGGAAAAGAAAATCGAAGGCATTTCTGAACTGCGGGATGAGTCCGACAAGGACGGCATGCGAGTGGTTATCGAGCTTAAGCGTGGTGAGATGGGTGAGGTGGTGCTCAATAATCTTTATGCGCAAACCCAGCTCGAAACCGTGTTTGGCATCAACATTGTTGCCCTGGTCGATGGCCAGCCCCAGATTCTCAATCTTAAGCGCCTGCTGGAAGTATTTGTCCGCCACCGTATGGAGGTGGTCACCCGGCGTACCGCCTATTTATTACGTAAAGCCCGTGAGCGGAATCATATTCTCGAAGGTCTGGCTGTGGCGATTGCCAATATCGATGAGGTGATTGCGCTGATTAAAGCGTCGCCAACACCGGCAGAGGCCCGTGAGAATTTACTGGGTCAGGGCTGGACGCCCGGTGATGTGATGGCCTTTCTGGAGCGCGCTAATGAAACCAGTCGACCTGATGATCTGGGCGAACAATTCGGTCTGCGCGACGGTAAATACTACTTATCGCAAACCCAGGCCCAGGCCATCCTTGAGTTGCGACTGCACCGTTTAACCGGCATGGAGCATGAAAAACTGCTCGGCGAATATCGCGAAAAACTCGATGAAATTGCCGGTTATCTGGCGATCCTGGGCGACACAACAACCCTGATGGCGCTGATCAAAGAAGAATTAGAGGAAATCGATAAAGAATTCGGTGATGAGCGGAAAACGGAAATTGTCGGTTCGCGACAGGACCTTACCGTCGCGGATTTGATTCCTGTGGAAGACCGAGTGGTGACCATTTCCCACGCTGGTTATGCGAAAACTCAACCCCTTGATGATTATCAGGCCCAGCGCCGCGGTGGCACAGGCCGGTCAGCGACGGCGGTTAAGCAGGAAGATTTTATTGAGGATCTGCTTATAGCCAGCACCCACGATACGATTTTATGTTTTAGTAATGCCGGTAAAGTCTACTGGCTCAAGGTTTATGAAATCCCGGTGGCCAGTCGAGGTTCTCGGGGTCGGCCCATGGTGAACTTGCTGTCCCTGGATGAGGATGAACGCATCACCTCGATTTTGCCGGTCAGCGAATACCGAGAAGATCAATTTGTCTTTATGGCGACCTCCAGCGGCACGGTGAAAAAGACCGATTTAACCGCTTTTGCTCGTCCACGCAACGTTGGTTTGCGGGCCCTTGAGCTGGACGAAGGCGATCAGCTGGTCGGTACGGCGATCACCGATGGCAAGCAGGAAGTGATGTTGTTTTGTAGTACTGGCAAAGCGACCCGCTTTCCTGAAACGGACGTGCGGGCCATGGGCCGAACTGCCCGCGGTGTGCGGGGTATCAGAGTGCCGCCGGGTGAGCGGGTGATTTCTCTTATCATTCCCGATGCCAATAAAACCTTGCTGGCGGTTTGTGAAAATGGCTTCGGCAAGCGTACCCCGGTGGATGAGTTTTCCGTGTTTAAGCGCGGTGGGCAGGGGGTTATCGCCATACAAACCTCAGATAGAAATGGACAGTTGGTCGCCGCCGTTGAAGTCAGCGATAACGATGAAATTATGTTGATATCGGACCAGGGCACCCTGGTCCGCACCGGTGTCGATCAGGTGCCCGTGCAGGGCAGGAATACCCAGGGCGTAAGGTTGATCCGGGTGAGGGATGACGAATCTCTGGTCGATGTCGCAGTGATTAAGGAAGCCGTGGTGGATGTTGATGAAGCTGGCTTAGCTGCCGGGTTAGACCTGGATGCTGGCACGGATACAGACGGCGATTCAGGCAACACCGATTCAGACACTGGTTCAGACGACAGTGAAGCAGAGACCGAATAATGTCTGATCAGCACGAATCAACGTCAGGATCGACTTTGCCCGAGCTGCGCCAGCAAATCGATGATCTGGATGCCGAGCTACTGACACTGATTAACCAGCGGGCTAGCTTTGCCCAAACGGTTGCCGAGATAAAGACGCGGCAAGGTGATGAGGTGTTTTATCGCCCTGAGCGCGAGGCCCAGGTCTTGCGCCGCGTTATGGAACAAAATACCGGCCCTCTGGCAGATGAAGAAGTCGCCCGCTTATTTCGAGAGATTATGTCGGCCTGCCTGGCCCTTGAAGAACCTATCACTGTGGCTTATTTCGGTCCCGAAGGTACCTTCACCCAGGAAGCGGCACTGAAACATTTTGGCCATTCGGCGCGCACCAGCCCAATGTCAGCCATCGATGAAGTGTTCCGAGAAGTAGTGGCAGGCGCGGTGGATTACGGTGTTGTGCCTATCGAAAACTCTACCGAGGGTGTGGTGAGCCATACCCTGGATAGTTTTCTCGACTCTTCTTTGCAGATTTGTGGTGAGGTCGAACTGCGCATTCATCACCATTTTTTGGTTGGCCCAAGTACCTGCGAAGAAAATATCACCCGGGTGTATTCCCATCCCCAATCTTTGGCTCAGTGTCGGAAATGGTTGGATGCCAATTTTGGCAAGATCGAGCGGGTGCCGGTGAGCAGCAATGCCGAGGCCGCCCGGCGGGTTCAGGGCGAGTGGAATTCAGCCGCTATCGCCGGTGCCATGGCCGAAAAATTATACGGTTTGACCCGGCTGCGGGAGCGTATTGAAGATCAACCCGATAACTCAACCCGCTTCCTGATTATCGGTCGGGAATCAGTGCCCCCCAGCGGTAACGACAAGACCTCGATCGTGGTGTTTATCCGCAATGAGCCAGGGGCTTTACACAGCTTGCTGGAGCCTTTTCGTACCCACAGTGTAGATTTGACCCGTGTTGAGACACGGCCCTCGCGCACCAATAAGTGGAGTTATGTTTTCTTTATCGATTTCACCGGCCATCATACCGACCCCAATGTAGAGGCTGCGCTGATAGAAGTCAGAGAGCGGGTAGCAGATCTGCGGGTGCTCGGCTCTTATCCCAACGCCGTGCTCTGATTCCCCATGACTGCTACGAATTCTCTTCAATCGAGTGTTGAAACGCCGATTATCGGTCGCCTATTGGTGATCGGTCTGGGCCTGATCGGTGGCAGTCTCGCTCTTATAGCGCGGCAACGAAAATTGGCGACTGAG
>CALLDA010000181.1 GCA_937998635.1 uncultured Pseudomonadales bacterium | reverse complement strand
ATAACTGTTTGCCATAATGTGCTACGCATAAGACCATGAAACCTGGAGGCTATGCCAATAAACAGTTCCTTTTTAGTTGATCACCTGCTGGACAATGAGCCAACGGTTCGGCTGGCCTTTTTCCTGGGTATTTTTCTGCTTATGGCCAGCTGGGAATTACTGGCGCCCCGTCGGCATCAGGGCATCCCCCGCCGCATTCGCTGGCCCAACAATATCGGCATTGTGGTTTTTAACACCGTGTTACTGCGTATTCTTACACCCATCAGCGCAGTTGGACTTGCGCAGTTTGCCCAATCACAAAGCTGGGGTCTACTCCACTACCTGTCGCTACCACCCTGGCTTAGCTTCCTGCTGGCCATTATTATTCTCGACCTCGCCATCTATTTACAGCACGTTATGTTTCATGCCGTACCTTGTCTTTGGCGTCTGCATCGTATGCATCACGCCGATCTGGAATTTGATGTCACCACAGGCTCGCGATTTCATCCTGTAGAAATTCTTTTATCTATGGCCATTAAATTACTGATCATTGCCGCGCTGGGCCCGCTCGCGGTAGCCGTACTGGTCTTCGAAGTGATCCTCAATGCCCTGGCCATGTTCAATCACGCCAATGTCAGATTACCCCTGGCCATTGATGGCATATTACGAAAAATGATTGTCACGCCCGATATGCATCGCGTTCATCATTCCGTGCTACCTCACGAAGCCAACAGTAATTTTGGCTTTAATTTGTCGTTATGGGATCGCTATCTCGGCACTTATCGTGCGCAACCGGAGAAAGGGCATGATGGAATGACGATTGGCATTGATCAATTTCGCAGCACACGAGATCTGGGCCTCGATCGTATGCTAATTCAGCCATTTAAAGACTCTAGCGGCAATTACTCTATCAACCGCGCTATCAAAAACCCAGACAAGCATCCAGTCAAGCGCCCTCCCAACCGCGACCACTGAATACCTTATTAAGCAGATCATTGGCCCTCCCCACCAGGCCATCAAACATTGATGGCTCCTCGCCGCAGGCATGATTTATTTTAATAGTCGCGACGCCGTTATCGTAAACGACAGAGTCTCGTTCGGTGGACTTTACTATCAAAGCATCTTCGGTTCGGTATATGTTGTAGATATCGTCGGTATTTATATCCATATAAACCGACGATCCAAAAACCGTATCTATTAAGGGATTTAGTTTTTCAAAAAAAGCACCACTTTCAATAAAGACACTATTTTCAAGTGCGTTAAACACTGCTTCTGGTGATATGTCATGAGCCAATATCGGATTCGCATTCTGCTCAGCCACTCGACGATAACGTCCCGACAAACGATCCAGGCGGTAGCGTGAATCAAAACCCAACATCACACCGAGCCCTGTCCATTTGATGAAACTGGCATCAAGTTGCCACTGATCACCCTCGATCACAAATTCCCTGTTGTCGCAATAATCCGCAGCGCGTAATTCAGCGATATATTGCTGATCTAATACCCTGGTAAACGCCAATGTTGCGATGGGATACTCTGAATTAAACCTTTGATAGGTATAAGCAGGCGCCAGAAAAGCGAGGAGAATAATTGATATGAAAATGAAGGTGGCAAGCAATTTGGTGATTTTTAAAGGCTTTTTTTTCAACACTAAAACCTCCCAAAATTAAGCATTAGCCCACCGAAAAACTTTATTACGCAGCCATAATATTCCAGCGAATATCAGATAGAACACCAGCTCAGACGAAACCACCATGACCACATCTCACAGGATAATTCTATATGCCGACTCATCCATTGTGTAGCTGACAAGAACTTTCCTACCAGCTTCATCTTGAACGCCCTTTGGTTTTTCTGTTACGTAGCGGCATCCGCCTGCCGGTGAAATACTTTCCTGATAAATACCCGGCAATCCTCGGCGACAAGAATCAGTGCAGGCACCAGGAAAACAATCACGATACTGGCATAGAGAATGCCGAAAGCAATGCTCACTGCCATTGGAATAAGAAACTTAGCCTGCAGACTGGTTTCGGTGAGCATCGGTAGCAGACCCAGACTAGTGGTCATGGTGGTTAACAATATTGGCCTGAAACGCCTTTCCACCGCAGCAACCAAGGCTGCTTTGACATCCAGCTCTTGTTCTTTCCGAAGCTGATTATAGTAGTCAACCAGTACCACAGAGTCGTTGACCACCACCCCCGACAGGGCAATCATGCCAAAAATTGAAATAAAGGAGATATCGAAACCCATTAATAAATGGCCCATCACCGAGCCAACAAAGCCAAAGGGAATGGCACTCAAAATAATCAGCGGTTGCACATAGCTGCGCAGCTGGGACGCCAGCATGACAAACATTACCATCACGGCGATCATCAAATTACGCTGAAGAGACGCCATATCATCCCGTTGATTACGGCTGGCACCCTCAAAGGAATAAGCGAGACCCGGATAGCGGGCCAACAACTCGGGCAAGGCATCCTGGCGCATGGTGCTAATCACATCATCTGGAGTGGTAAGCGCCTCTTCGACGTTAGCGCTAACGCTGACGATACGCAGGCCGTCAACCCGTTCAATTCTTGAATAACCACGCTGCTCACGGATCACAGCGGCGGTGCGCAAGTCCATTTCTGAACCGTCCTTGAGACGAATTCGAGTCTGGTATAAATCACTGAGACTGCGACGTTGATCTTCAGGATAACGCACCATGACTTTAAGCTCGCTGCGCCCCCGCTGCACGCGATGGACTTCGGCACCATAATAGGCAAAGCGCAACTGGCGGCCAATATCAAGGGGTGCAAGCCCAGCTGCTAAACCGGCGGGAGTCAACTCAAATACGTACTCCCGCTTCCCAGTTTCGAAACTGTCCTCAACGTCACTAACACCATCTATTCGTGCCAGGGTTTGTTTAAAGTCGTTAGCTGCTTTATCTAATACTGTTTCATCACGATGGGATAGTTCGATATTTATATCGTCACCGGTATTTACCAAACTGCTGCGAAAGGTCAGGCTTTCTACTCCGGGAATTAAAGGCGTATTTTTACGCCATTTACGCTCCAGCTCCCCAGACGAAAAGGGCCGTTGGTCGCCGGGTACAAGCTCCATACGAATTTGCGCAAGATTAGTGGCATTGGTACTGTTATTACTGGCTGCTGGGCCAGTAGTAGTCGCGCCCTGACTGCCCACCGTAAAGGAGATCGCCTCTACAATGGAGCTATCACCGCCGATCTGTGCGTCAGCATCCTGCGCCATTTGTTCACCGGCGGCGAGGATCTGTGCCGCATATTCATAAGTCGTTTCGAAAGGCGTACCGGTGGGCATCTTAAAGTTAACTGTGATGTGATCACTGTCTATCTGCGGAAAAAACACGAAACGGACGATACCGCCTTGAAAAATACCGGTAGTGATAATGATCGTCGCACAAGCAATAGCAATGGCCGCATAGCGATATTGCAGACTTAGTTTAAGCGCGGGAATAAGTCTGCGATCAATAAACCGAGCCAAACCTGCCTGGGTGTAGTCGCGCAGAGCTGCCAACAAACCGGCACTCCAACGTTTGGTCGAAGCCAGGTGCGCAGGCAGAATATAAAAGGCCTCAACCAGAGAAATCGCCAGTATGCCGATCACCACCAGGGGGATAGGCAACATAATTTGCGCCATCGCACCGGTGGAAAATATCAGCGGGGCAAATGCGGCAATGGAGGTCAACACGCCAATAGTCACCGGTGCCTTAACGCGATGCACACCATCCAGAACCGCATTTCGATTAGCCGGGTTTATCTCCTGTTCATGATAAATACTTTCGCCAATGACAATGGCATCATCGACCACGATGCCAATCACGATAATCAAGGCAAATAGCGTGATCATATTCATGGTGATGCCCGTAAAAGATACCAGTAACAGGCCCCCCATAAAGGAGATGGGAATGCCCAGACTGGTCCAGAAGGCGAGCTTTAAATCCAGAAACAACAATAGGCTCAGGAACACCAGGACATAGCCGAGAATACCGTTGCGAACCATCAGACTGATGCGGGCGCGAAGCACATCCGTGCTATTGCGCCATATCTGAATATCCAGCCCCTCGGGCAAATCTACGGTAGTGAGGTAGGCTTTGATCGCGCCTTCCATCTCCAGAGTGTCCTGGGTGTCGCTGCGTAAGACCTCAACAAACAAGGCCGGCTTTCCGTTGTAATGATTAAGAATCTGCACGTCTGCAAAATGATCGCGAATGGTAGCTATATCCCCCAAACGCAATCTGGCTCCATCTTTACCGCTGCGAATGGTGATGTTTTCGAACTCTGCTCCGGTGTAACGCTTATCCTGGACGCGGATTAATATATCCCCGCCTTCGGTGCGTAAGGTGCCGCCGGGAACATCAATGGAAAACTCAGCGACACGACGAGAAATATCGTCCAGGGTCAAACCGTAGTGGCGCAGCGTTTGCTCGCTGACCTCGATAGAGATTTCATAATTTCGACCACCGGCAATGCTAATCAGGCTGACTTCGGGGAGGTTCAGTAATTCACTTTCTATTTTTTCGGCCCAATAATGCAGGGTCGATTCCTCTATATCGCCAAACACAGCCAGGGACATCATGCTCGAGGTGCGCTTGGTTTTAACCACCGAGGTTTCCTCTGCCTCTTCCGGAGGGAAATCCACCAGTCCATCTACGGCGGTTTCTACATCATCCAGAACCTGACTTTTATCCGCGAAATCCTCCATCTCCACTGTGACTACACCGGCACCCTCGGTGGCTCGTGAGGTGACCCGTTTCACACCTTGTATGCCGATAACTGCCTCCTCAACTCGGCGGGTAATACTTTCTTCCACATCGTAGGGCGTAGCTCCCGGATAGGGTGTGGCGATCGTGATAGTTCTTGGGTCGAGGGAGGGAAAGGTTTCAGTCACCATATTGCGTGCGGCCATAAAACCGCCGACCAACAAAAACACCATAATGATATTGGCCGCAACGCTATTAGTGGCGAACCAGGCTACCAGGGAAGATTGTTGTGAATCTGTGCTTGCGTTTTGGTCTGAGTCTGGGGAAGCGCTACCTGTAGAGCCTGAGCCATTGTTTTCGTCACTCATCCCACTGCTCACCTGACTGATCATCGATGATAACGACCGTGGCTCCTTCTACCGCCCCAGCCACCGCACTATCGACAAAACGCCCACTGCTACTCGATAGGGGTAGCCGGACAATAACACCGTCGCTTAAGGTGGCAATAATTTCCGGTTCAAGGCGATGCAGTGTCAGGTCATCATCGACCTGCCATACAAATTCACCCGCCTGAATAGCCGTAGTCGGCAGATTCCATGTGTCCGCA
>CALLDA010000180.1 GCA_937998635.1 uncultured Pseudomonadales bacterium | reverse complement strand
GTGGTTCATATAGCCGGATAATAAACAACGCCCAGAGTAGGCAATACACAGGGCGCCGTGGACAAAGACTTCAATTTCCATGCCCGGACATTCTTCGCGAATCTCGCCGATTTCATCCAGGGATAATTCACGGGACAGAATCACCCTTGAGACACCCTGCTGATACCAGAATTTCACTGTGGCGTAATTGACTGCATTGGCCTGCACAGAAAGATGAATGGGAATGTCAGGCCATTTTTCCCTGACCATCATAATCAGCCCGGGGTCGGACATGATTAGCGCATCAGGGCTCATGTCGATAACGGGCTCCATATCCCGCAGATAGGTTTTCACCTTATTATTGTGGGGCGAGATATTACTGGCAATATAAAACTGCTTTTTTTGAGAGTGGGCTTCAGCAACAGCCTCGGCCATAATGTCGAGATGATTGAATTCGTTGTTTCGAACCCGCAGGCTGTAACGGGGTTGTCCCGCATACACCGCATCGGCACCATAGGCAAAGGCATAGCGCATGCTTTTGTAGGTGCCAGCGGGGGAGAGCAGTTCGGGTTTGAACGGGGTTTTTAAAGATGTCTCTGACGGGGTTTTTAACGAAGTCTGTAAAGACACAATGATTCCACGCGCGTTGTTAAAAATGGGGTCGCTATTCTAGCGGATTTGCTGCCTTGAAGCAGGGTTTTGTCAATACCGGACGCTGCTCAAAGTCTTGCTCAAAAAGATGCCGATTATTCAATTAGCCCGCCGTATAATGGCTGGCAGCAGACGGTGCTCTGCCCCTTAATTATCCGATCAAATATTGTTGTAGGACTAAATTAATGACTGAGTCCCCAAAAAAGTCCCTAAATAAGCCCGGCTCAGCGAAGCCGCAAGCATTAAGTCCCGAGCCAATAAAATTAGGCACGCCGTTTTCCCCGACGGCGACCAAAGCCTTGTTATGCGGCTCCGGGGAACTGGGTAAGGAGGTGGCGATTGAATTACAGCGTTTTGGCGTCGAGGTTATCGCCCTGGATCGTTACGAAAATGCCCCAGCGATGCAGGTGGCTGACCGTAGTTATACGCTATCGATGCTTGATGGCGAGGCTTTGCGGAAAATCATTGAGCTTGAGAAACCGGATTATGTAATCCCGGAAATTGAAGCTATCGCTACTGACACCCTGGTGGAACTAGAAGCGGAAGGTGTCAATATCGTCCCCACCGCACGGGCGGCTCAATTGACGATGAATCGTGAGGGGATCCGATGTCTAGCTGCGGAAGAGTTGGGCCTGCTGACCTCAAGTTATCCCTTTGCTGGTAGCCGTGAAGAGTTTGATGAGGCCATTGCCGAGATCGGCATGCCTTGCCTGATCAAGCCGATAATGAGTTCCTCGGGCAAGGGTCAAAGCCTGATTCGCAGCACCGAGGACGTAGATGCAGCCTGGAAATATGCTCAGGAAGGCGGGCGTGCCGGGGCGGGACGGGTGATCGTTGAAGGCTTCGTCGATTTTGATTATGAAATCACCTTACTGACTGTTCGTCATCGGGATGGCACCAGTTTTTGTGCACCGATTGGCCATCGTCAGGAAGATGGCGATTACCGGGAATCCTGGCAACCTCAGGCCATGAGCTCAGCAGCTCTTGAAGCAGCTGAAGTAATGGCTGAACAAGTCACTACTGCATTGGGAGGCTGGGGTATTTTCGGGGTCGAGCTGTTTATTAAGGGTGATACGGTTATTTTTAGCGAGGTATCACCTCGGCCCCACGATACCGGCATGGTGACCATGATCTCTCAGGATTTATCCCAGTTTGCTCTGCATGTCCGGGCCATTCTCGGTTTGCCGGTTCCTAATATCTGCCAACATGGGCCATCGGCCTCAGCGGTTATTCTGGCTAATGGAGAATCAAGCCAGGTGAGCTTCGTCAATATTGATAAAGCGCTTGAGCAGCCCGATACCCAGGTGCGTTTGTTCGGCAAACCAGCGGTCAGCGGCCGACGCCGGATGGGGGTTTGCCTGGCCCGTGGTGAATCGACAGAGATCGCTAAAGATAAGGCGGTGGCGGCGAGTCAATGTATAGATATCAGCTACTAAGCCTCTGCAATCATTTGATGTCAGACCCGATTAAAAGCCACGCATTATGACGATAGACCGGTTTTTGTTGCGCTAGATCAATAGCGATGGTGGCGGGGGTGTTGTAAACCTAAATAATAATCATTATCATTTGGCGCCTAATAAGGTTCTTACACCATTTTGTGTTTTATGGGTGCTTCTCGGAATTAGAGTAATGACTTAGGTAGACGCGCCCTGTAATGGTTTTATCCAGGAGTTGGTTTATGAGAATGATGAACAGTTTTTTATTGGCAGCGACGCTGGTTTTAGCACCGCTCATGGCCTTTGCCGAAGTGCCCGAATATCGAGTTGTGATCAAGGACCATAAATTCAGCCCGACAGAAATAGTTGTACCGGCAAATACCAAAGTGATTTTGATTGTCGAAAACCAGGACGCTACGCCGGAAGAGTTTGAGAGTCATGAAATGCACCGCGAGAAAATCATCGCTGGTAACAAGACCGCAAAAATCCGTATCGGCCCGCTGAAACCGGGTAACTATCCGTTTTTTGGCGAATTTCACGAAGATACGGCTAAGGGTGTTGTTATTGCTCAGTAGCTTAGCTCAGTAGGTCAGCCTAGTAGGCAATTCAAGCCTTGGCAAGCGTAAGCCCCAAAAGCAGTTGCAGAGTCAACATCTATAGTTTTTCAGCGTCCCACTGCCTGTCAATTCGGTCATTAACCTTTTTATGTATAAAGTAGTAACGCCGTGTTTAGCTCCCTGATTATTGTTTTCCGAGAAGTGCTTGAAGCCGCTCTGGTGATTGGTATCGTCTGTGCTGCCACTCGTGGAGTCCGCTATCGGGGTGCGACGGTGATGTCTGGAATCTTTGCCGGGGTCTTGGGCGCAGCGATAATTGCCTGGTTTGCGGATAGCCTCGCGGACCTGGCTGAAGGCATGGGACAGGAGTTGTTTAATGCCATGGTGCTGCTAGTGGTGGTGGTTATGTTGGCCTGGCACACCATCTGGATGTCACATCACGGCGCGCAAATGACTCAGGAAGCGACCGAAACTGGCGAGTCTGTTAAGCAGGGGGCTGAGCCGCTCACGGTATTGTTTGTTCTGGTTGGCCTGGCAGTGCTAAGAGAAGGCGCTGAAGTTGTCCTCTTCCTCTACGGAATTGCTGCCAGTGGCTCAGCTGCCGATATGATGGCCCTTGGCAGTGGCCTGGGTTTGCTGATGGGTTTATTGGCAGGTTTTACCCTCTATGCTGGCCTGGTTCGTATTCCGACGCGACATTTATTCACTGTGACGACGTTTATGCTGGTGCTATTGGCCGCAGGGATGGCTGGACAAGCATCCAAGTATTTGATTCAGGCCGATTATCTTCCGGCGCTCGGTTACGATATTTGGGATAGTTCGTGGCTGGTAGCTAATGGCTCGATTACCGGAGAAATACTGCGAACTCTGATCGGCTATGACGCCCAGCCTGCGGGTTTGCAGCTCTTGTTTTACGTCGTGACGTTAGGCTTTATTTTATTTTGCATGTGGTGGGTAAAAGCGAGGGATAAAACAAGGGCTGAATAATGTGAGCCGCTTGCCTTAATATTCTACGGGCTGAATGTTGGTTTTTCCCGATCTTTCTTTAGTTCAATCTAATGCTACCTGGTGTCATTCAAAATCTGTGTCAATCTTAATAGGCATTTGGTAAGCAAGCTAACTAAGGTTTTGAATTACTTGACACCTGGTAATGATCATCCAGTGAAGTAAGCATTGCCTTAAGTTCGTCGCGGATCAAATCTTGTTCATTGTCCTTTCTATCAAGATTCAAACGATCAATCACCCGTTCAACTGCGGCTTCGAGATCAGCCTGCATGGCTCTCGATTTGTCGGTGAGATATACCCTGGTAACACGGCCATCACTAGGATCGCTACGACGTTCGATAAAACCTTGTATCTCTAGCTGAACAAGTGTCCTGGCAACCGCTGCTTTATCCGCCTGTAAACGGTAAGCGATGTCCTGCTGGGTGACACCTTCGTTTATATAGAGAATAAATAGATAGGAAAAGCGTCCGGCCCCCATGCCTAAAGGTGCGGTTTCAGCTTCAAGGGCGCGCATCATATAGCGGTATAGTAGCCCTATTTGCCTAACCAGATTGTCCGACAGATTAATCATGGTTATTCCTAGACTCCAGAGAATTACTGAGCGAGTGTTACGGTATTGTTCATCGGAGATAATTCAAATTAATTATTTTCTTGACAAGAAAGCAGAGCCGATTGCGCCTGTGAGCTTATTGAGCACTTTCTTTAGGCAGGTTGTCGGCAATAATTTGCTGGGCCATTTCGTGGACACCTTCCCGCCAGTAGCCATAGACAGGTGATACATCCACGGGTCTGGCTGCGGGTACTCTGCTCAATCGGGTGCCACTTTGGTCACTGGTATCGATGGATACGTGTAAAGATGAGCCTATTGGCAGTGGGTATTCGTTGACCGTATCGTCAGTGAGTTCAATACGAACGGGTACACGTTGGACAATTTTAAGCCAGTTGCCCGTAGCATTTTGGGCCGGTAGCAGGGAGAACGCTGCCCCTGTCCCGGTGCCGGTACCCATAACAGCACCCTGATAGGTGACCTCTTTACCGTAAAGGTCCGAACTGATCTCAACGGGTTGGCCGATTCGCAAGTTGCGTAATTTTGTTTCCTTGAAGTTGGCTTCTACCCAAACTTTGTTTAATTGAACCAGTTGGAACAGGGGTTTGCCAGCTTTGACAATGTCACCAGCCGCGGCAAAACGCTTTGCTATATGACCCGATACCGGTGCAACGATGGTTGTTTTGTTGACGTAAGCCTGGTGACCGCTAGCCCAGGACGCGGCGTGTCTGACTTTTGGATGTTCAGCGATAGGCATGCTACCAGCCTTGATTTCCGCTTCAGAACGTCTTTGCTGGGCGGTAGCCAGGGATGCGGCTACCTCTTCGAGATGAAGTACCGCGATATCGGCTTCTTCTTTTGAAACCATACCTTTTTTGGCGAGTTTCTGGCGGCGCTGAGATTCGTTTCTGGCGAGTTTATAGCTGGCTTGCCACTGTACGACCTCAGCTTTACGGCGTTCGACTTTTTGTTTGAGGCTGGCAACCTCTTGAACGACACGTGCCAAATCGCTTTTGGCGCGAGACAGGGCATTCTTGGGTGCGCCTCCGTCCAGACGGATTAAGGCCTGGCCTGCCTCGACGTAGTCACCTTCTTCACCGCCAAGCCACATAATAATATCTTCAAATGGCGAGCTGACGGTAATGATGTCGCCAGTGGTGTAGGCGTTATCGGTGCTCACAAATTTGCGATTTTCGAGGTAATTAACAAGGGCGTAGCTGACCCCAGTAAGGATCAGAATAACAACTAGAAGGCTCCAGGAGCGGCGCATAAGCGTCTCACGGTAGTTTTGCTTGAGAAAAAGAGAGGGTGGCTAACTATGGTGGGAAATCTATATTAACTTCATTGAGGTGTCAACGTTGAGCTATCAACGGTATAGATTTGCTAAGTTACTATTCAATCAACGTTTTCTGAGTAATAAGCCCTTTATATAGAGCTATCCCCTATATCGAGGCCGCTATTCTGTCGAAGAGCCAGGCGTCTGTATCTGATCAATAAATTCAGGTAACGAGAGTGCTTGAACCCCCATTACCTGCGGGTCTAAATTTAAACGTGTCTAATAGTCAACATAGGCGTGTTTAAACCACGCCTTAAGCCACGTCTATAATTAACTCAGCGGCAATGCGTTTACCGTCTTCTGCCGCTTTCTGGAATGATTCGATTTGATCAAAATTCATGTAGCGATAAATTTCCGCTGACATGGAATCGAGTTGCCCTGCGTACTCCAGATATTCTTCTGGCGTAGGCAGGCGACCCAGTAAACCACCGACCGAGGCCAGTTCCGCAGAAGTCAGGTAAACATTGGCGCCGTCACCTAAACGATTGGGGAAGTTGCGAGTAGAGGTAGACAATACTGTACAGCCCGGTTGAACGCGCGCCTGATTACCCATACACAGGGAGCAGCCGGGCATTTCGGTGCGGGCTCCGGCGCGGCCATAGATGTTGTAGTAGCCTTCTTCCATTAAGGTGTGCTCGTCCATACGAGTGGGCGGCACGATCCAGAACTTGGCCTTTAACTCGCCTGGTTTAACCCGTTCGAGCAGTTTGCCAGCAGCCCGGAAGTGACCGATGTTGGTCATGCACGAGCCAATGAAAACTTCGTCAACCTTGTCGCCAGCAACATCTGAGAGCAGACGCGCGTCGTCGGGATCGTTGGGCGCACAGACGATGGGTTCTTTAATATCATTCAGGTTGATTTCAACTATAGCGGCGTACTCGGCGTCAGCGTCAGCGGCCAATAACTCTGGCTTAGCCAGCCATTCTTCCATTTTCTCGGCACGACGCTCCATGGTTCGAGCATCGCCGTAACCTTCAGAGATCATCGAGCGCAACATGGTGATATTAGAGCGCAGGTATTCGGCGACGGAATCTTCGCTGAGTTTAATCGTACAACCAGATGCAGAACGCTCAGCGGAGGCGTCTGATAACTCAAAGGCCTGTTCGGCAGTGAGATCTTCGAGCCCTTCGATTTCGAGAATACGACCAGAGAACATATTGATCTTGCCTTCCTTTGCGACGGTGAGCAGACCTTGCTGAATGCCGTAGTAAGGGATGGCGTGTACCAGATCGCGCAGGGTTATACCGGGCTGCATAGTGCCGCTAAAACGCACCAGTATGGATTCCGGCATATCGAGGGGCATAACACCTGTAGCAGCTGCGAAAGCTACTAAGCCAGAACCTGCTGGGAAGGAAATGCCCATTGGGAAACGGGTATGAGAATCGCCACCCGTACCGACGGTGTCGGGCAGTAGCATGCGGTTTAGCCAGCTATGAATAATGCCATCGCCAGGTTTCAGGGAGACGCCGCCACGGTTGCGAATAAAGTCGGGCAGGCTATGTTGAGTCTCGATATCGACAGGCTTGGGATAGGCAGCGGTATGGCAAAAGGATTGCATGACCAGGTCTGCAGAAAAGCCCAGGCAGGCCAGATCCTGCAATTCGTCGCGAGTCATCGGGCCAGTGGTGTCCTGAGAGCCGACGGTGGTCATGTGGGGTTCACAGTAAGTGCCGGGGCGAATACCTTCAAGGCCGCAGGCGCGACCGACCATTTTCTGGCCCAGGGTATAGCCTTTGCCGGTATCGACAGGTTGTTCGGGGCTGCGGAAAAGATCCGACGGCTCCATTCCCATCGCCTCACGAGCACGGCGGGTAAGGCCGCGGCCAATGATCAGGTTGATCCGGCCACCAGCGCGCACTTCATCGAGGATGACATCGGATTTAAAGGCGTATTCGGACAATACTTCACCGGTTTCGCTGTCGGTAATTTTGCCTTCGTAGGGGAGGATGTCGATGACTTGTCCGGTGTTGAGTTTTTCGACCGGGGCTTCAAAGACCAGCGCGCCTGAATCTTCCATGGTGTTGAAAAAGATTGGCGCGACTTTGCCGCCGATGCAAATGCCACCGGCACGTTTGTTGGGCACGCCGGGCATATCGTCACCGATATACCACAAGACAGAGTTAGTCGCAGATTTACGTGAAGAACCGGTGCCGACAACATCGCCGACGTAAGCAACCGGGTGACCACTTTTTTCCAGATGATGAATTTGCTCTTCAGCATTTTCTGCCCCTTCCCGGGGAATTTTATACATGGCTTTAGCGTGTAGCGGAATATCCGGACGCGACCAGGCATCGGGGGCAGGGGAGAGGTCATCAGTATTGGTCTCGCCCGGTACCTTAAAAACAATGCTGGTCAGTTTCTTAGGGACTTCAGGACGATTGGTAAACCACTCCGCGTCTGCCCAGGATTCCATAACTGCCTGGGCAAAAGCGTTGCCGGCCTTGGCTTTATTCGCCACATCGTGGAAAGCATCAAATACCAGTAAGGTGCTTTTTAGTTGTTTAGCGGCGAGTTCGCCCAGCTCGTCATCATCAAGTGCGCTGACCAGAGTGACGACATTGTAGCCGCCTAGCATCATGCCCAATAACTCAATGGCTTTGATGCGATCAATTAAGGGTGAGCTTGCCTCACCACTGACGATTGCGGAGAGGAAACCGGCTTTCACATAAGCAGCTTCATCGACGCCCGGTGGCACACGATTAGTAATCAGGTCGAGCAGAAAATCCTCTTCACCGGCGGGTGGTGCCTTGAGCACCTCGACTAATCCGGCGGTCCACTCAGGGCTGAGGGGCTTGGGGGGTACGCCCTCGGCGGCGCGTTCTTCTACGTGTTTGCGATAGGCTTCTAGCACGACAGTAATCCTCTTTTTAAATGACTTGGCCCCCTCGCCGGGCTTTGGCGGTAGGCTCTCTATAAGTAGCGCTTTTTATGGCAGCTCTCAATGACAGCTGTTTATGAAAAGTGGTATAGCTTAATAGCTGTTTAACGACACAAACGGCTTTGTTGTGGGTCGGTAAACGGTAAACCGCTGGCGCGGGAATTCTACAGTAAAGCCACAGGTAAATGTAATATCAGAGCCGATAAGTGGCCCGCGTCAGGATGATATTTCCGTACAATGATGTGCTCAGGACGATTTTTTCAGGATCCCAGTTTCTTTCAATGATGACAGTTGCATCGGGATGAACGCATGAGGAGAAAACATTATGCAAACTGATGAGGGATTTTTATAGTGAGCTATCTTGTTCGGGAATTAAACGCGTATGCCTAAGCCGATTACGACTCCCTGCGTGGGAATATGCTCGTCTGGTATCGGCGATGATGTGTGTCGGGGCTGTAAACGTTTTGCCCATGAGGTGATCGACTGGAATACTTATTCACAGGAGCAACGCTGTTTAATTCAGCAACGACTCGACAATTTCTTAATTCAAATTATTAAATTAAAGATACAACTTATTGATATTAATAAACTTTGTTATACCCTTAAAGAGGAGGGTATCGCCTTTGATGAAACCGGCGACGCTCATCTCTGGGTCTACGAACTGATCAAAAGCCGCTATCGAGAATACATAGAACCAGAGGTATGGGGCTTTAGGGTGCGCTCGTCGTTTCAGGCTTTGAGTGTCGTAGCACTGCATGAATCGATAGAGAAGGAGTTTTACAATTTATCCCAGGCTCACTATGAGCGCTACGTTCAGCCCGGTATAGTGCGGGCAAACCATCCCATATGATATCCAGCTTGAGCTAAAACCAGCCCAAATTTTTACAACGGTGGTGTGATCAATCGTCCGCGACATAAGCTGGCAGTCTAAATAGAGGAATTTTGTAGCATGTTCAAGTTATATGGTTTTCCGGTCAGTAATTATTACAACATGGTCAAACTGACCCTGTTGGAAAAAGGTCTCGAATTTGAAGAGGTTCTTACCCGTCCGAATCAGAAAGAAGATTTCCTGCAGAAAAGCCCCATGGGCAAGGTACCCTGCCTGGTAGTCGATGAAGGACCGCTCAGTGAGACCGACGTGATTCTGGATTTTCTTGAAGAAGTTTCGAGTGATACGAATTTTTATCCCGTTGATCCCTACAAAAAAGCCAAAGTTAAAGAGCTAATGAAGTCCACGGAACTCTATCTGGAACTTGTGGCAAGACGCTTGCTTGGCGCACTTTTTTTTGATCAAGCCCTCAGCGACGAGCTTAAAACTGAAATCACCGACCAGCTAGAAAAGGGCACCAAAGCGCTTAATAAGTTGCTCAAGTTCGAACCTTATGCGGCCGGTGCAGAGCGTAGCTATGCAGATGTTGTGCTCTATTACACCGTGGCGCTGAGTAATCTGGCCACCCAAAAAGTCCTGGACATAAACCTGGAAGATAAACTTCCAGGTTTGAATACCTGGCTGGTGTTGATGAGGGAAAACGGCTTTGTGCAAGCGGTTGATGCGGATCAGGATGAGGCGCTTAAGGCTATGGCAAGTTAGACCTGTCTCGCTCGATGATTAGCTCGCCTGTAAAGCACTCGCTTGTCAACAATAGAGCAATAAACCCGGCAACTAAAACCTCCGCAGCTATAAATATGGAAGCCATAGAGCAACTGTTACCCTGCGCCACGCCCGATGCCTGGGTTGAAGCCGCACTCGATAATCTCGACCTACTTCTCGTTGATCATGCTAACTGTGAAAAAAAAGCCGCCAGCACTGCCCTGAGCCTGATTTATCGCTACACCGAACATCATGACCTGCTCAATAAACTGTCGAAGCTGGCTCGGGAAGAGTTACGTCACTTTGAGCAGGTGATCCAGATAATGCAGCGCCGCGATATACCTTATATCCGTGTTTCTGCCTGTGCCTATGCCGGTGAATTACGCAAATTGATTCGCAGCTCGGAGCCCCATCGTCTGGTTGATACCTTGATCGCCAGTGCATTGATTGAGGCTCGCTCCTGTGAGCGTTTTGCCAAACTTGCCGAGCATCTGGATGAGGACTTACAGGTTTTTTATCGCTCCCTGCTCAAGTCAGAGGCTCGGCATTTTCAGGACTATCTTAAGTTGGCGAAAAAATATGCTACTGAAGATATCGCTCCACATATCAAGCGTTTTGTACTCAGGGAAGGGGAGTTGATTGAAACGCCTTGCGTGCAATTTAGATTTCATTCTGGCCCGCTGAGCGCCTGAAATCTAAGTGGGGAAGGACTCTAGTTGCAGGCCTGCCGACGAAGCCTCAATGACCCAGCCTTTATCTCCCCAATCGCCTAAGACCATACGGCGCGCCTCGCATCTGCCGTTCTCGGTTTCGAGTTTAAAGTGGTGATCACCGGGGCGATGAGTGTGGCCGTGAATCATGGTGGTAACACCCTGTTCAAGTAATGTCCTAGCGACCGCTGTTTGGCTCACATCCATGATGTAGTCGCTTTTATTGCTCGTCGAAGCGCGGCTTTTTTCACGGCCTTTAATCGCTATCTTCTGGCGAGTCTTCAGAGGGAGTCGTTTCGCCAGCATCAATAAAAAGGGGTTGCGAATAAGACGCCGAGCCCGTTGGTATTCAATATCCTCAGTACAAAGCGTATCGCCGTGGAGTAACAGGATTGTCTCGCCGTAGAGATCTACCAGATGGAACTCGCTCATCAGGTGACACCCAGTTTCCCGAGCAAAGCGACGGCCGATGGCGAAATCTCTATTGCCATGGAGGAAGTAAATCGAGACCCCGCTGTCGCTTACAGCCTTTAATTCACCGATGATGGCCCGGGAGAGCGGTGCTGGATCATCATCGCCGATCCACGCTTCAAACAAATCGCCGAGAATATAGAGGGCCTCACAGTGGCTGGCTCTATCTTTCAGAAAGCGGCTAAAAGCTTCGGTAACGGCAGGGCGTTCCGGTGATAGGTGTAAATCAGAGATCAGCAGCGTTTTCAAAGGGGTGATGGGCAAAGGCGTGATCGGTAAGGGAGGGGATGAAGCTGAGCCAGAGCACCGACTGTGCTCTGGCTAGCAGTTGAGCTAACGAACTGAGCTTGAATATTTGTCGGAGTTTGCTTATTTATCAGGCTATTTATCAGAATAGGCATCCGAAATAGAGGTGCGTTCAATACTCACCGTTTCAAGGGGGACATCCTGATGAGGGCCTGCGGATCCAGTCGCTACTTTTTTGATTTTTTCGACCACATCCATACCAGATGCCACCTTACCAAAAACGGCATAACCCCAGCCCTGAGGTGTTTTGGCGGTGTGGTTGAGAAAGTGATTGTCAGCAATATTAATAAAAAATTGTGAGCTGGCTGAATCTGGCACCATTGTGCGGGCCATGGCCAGGGTGCCAATGTCATTGCTGAGGCCGTTATCTGCTTCATTAGTGATGGAGGCGCGGGTGGTTTTTTCCGACATATCGGCGTTCATGCCACCACCCTGAACCATAAAACCGTCAATCACCCGGTGGAAAATGGTCTCGTTGTAAAACTCATCTCGGCAGTACTGGAGAAAATTCGCTGCCGTGATTGGAGCCTTGTCAAAATCCAGTTCAACATCAATATCACCAAAATTTGTGTGCAGAGTAATCATAGGGTTCCTTGTGAAAGCTATCAGGGATAGTGGGTGTTAACAGGGGAGGGATGATAAGGGCTTTGCCGAATGAATGGAATAAGCGGTTTATAAACGACCGGTGCGACCGCTATAATCACGCCGCACTTAAGCACGCCACATTTAACTACATAGTTAACTATACACACCGTTAGCCACAGACCGTAAACCACGCACCATTAACCACAGACTGTTAACCACATAAATAGCGCTTTACCGGATATCGATGGACAAACCTGGCCCGACAAATTTTATCGAACAAATCATTAGTCACGATCTGGAGGCCAAATTAACCGATCAGGTAGTGACGCGTTTTCCCCCTGAGCCCAATGGCTATTTACATATCGGTCACGCCAAATCGATCTGTTTAAACTTTGGTCTGGCTGAACAGTTTGGTGGTGTCTGTCATTTGCGCTTTGACGATACCAATCCCGATAAAGAAAGCGATGAATTTGTGCAGGCGATCATCGAGGATATTCGCTGGCTGGGTTTTCAGTGGCACGGTGAGGTGCGTTATGCCTCGGACTATTTTGAGCAACTGTATCTCTGGGCTGTAGAGCTAATATCGGCAGGAAAAGCCTACGTCTGTGAGCTAAGCGCAGAGCAAACCCGGGAATACCGAGGCACACTGACAGAGCCGGGCAAGAATAGTCCTTATCGTGATAGAGACATTGACGAGAGTGTGTCCTTGCTTAGGCAAATGCGTGATGGCGATATCGAAGAGGGTCGCATGGTGTTGCGCGCCAGAATTGATATGGCTTCGCCCAACATGAATATGCGCGATCCGGTTTTGTATCGGGTCAAGCTCGGCGGCCACCATCGAACTGGCGATCGGTGGCATATCTATCCTTCCTACGATTTTGCTCATGGCCAGGAGGATGCCATTGAAGGCATTACCCACTCTATCTGCACACTGGAGTTTGCCGATCATCGACCGCTTTACGAGTGGTTTATCGAAAATCTGCCCGTGCCGTCCTTGCCCCGGCAGTTTGAATTTGGTCGACTCAACTTAAACTATACGGTGACCAGCAAGCGCAAGCTCAAACAGCTGGTCGATGAGCAGCACGTCGATGGTTGGGATGATCCCCGTTTGCCAACACTCTCAGGTCTGCGTCGACGCGGTGTGAGTCCAGCAGCAGTGCGGGCATTTTGCGATAGCCTGGCCGTCGCCAAGACCGATGGCACGGTGGATATGGCTCAGTTTGATCATTTTATTCGTCAGGATTTAAATGAAAACGCGCCACGGGCGATGTGCGTTCTCGATCCGCTCAAGGTCACGCTGACCAACTGGCCTGATCATGAGCAGGTGATGTTACCTGCGGCTAATCATCCCAATCGGGACGATATGGGCGAGCGTCAACTACCTTTTGGCCAGGCGCTCTATATAGATCGGGCTGACTTCACCGAGGATACCAGCCTGTCGCGGAAAAAATTCAAACGCCTGGTCTTGGGCGAGTATGTGCGCCTGCGAGGTGCCTATGTGATTAAAGCCGATGGCGCTGTTCATGATGAGGCTGGTCAACTTGTGGAAATTATGGCCTCTGTGGTGCCCAACACCCTGGGCGAAAACCCACCTGCTGATATGAAGCCACGAGGGGTTATTCATTGGGTCGCCGCCCACGATTGCCTGTCATGTGACGTACAGCTTTATGATCGACTGTTTAATGACCCGGAACCCGATGCTGGCGATAAAAACTTTTTAGAAGGCATAAACCTCGATTCCTCAGTGCTTATCTCCGGCTGCAAAGCCGAGACCAGTTTAATTGCTGCCAAACTCGGCACCACCTATCAATTTGAACGGGAGGGTTATTTTTGTCTGGATGCTCGCCAAAGCAGTGCTGAGCACGTGGTATTTAATCGCACTATTTCTTTGCGGGATAACTGGGCTAATAAATAGCCTACAGCTAGACGCTTTTTAATACCTGACAAACCACTAAACAAATAATCGAGCCAGCAAAACACTAAGCTTATGACCCTGAAAATTTACAACACCTTAAAACGAAAAAAAGAAACCTTCCGGCCCATGCAGGAGGGCAAAATTGGCCTCTATGTTTGTGGCATAACGGTTTACGACTATTGTCATATTGGTCATGCCCGAGTGCTGGTAGCTTTTGACGCCATTACTCGCTACCTGCGCAGTCAGGACTGGGACGTTAGCTATGTGCGAAATATCACCGACATCGACGATAAAATCCTCAATCGTGCCGCTGAAAACAACGAGGAATATACCGCTCTAACCGAGCGCATGATCGACGCGATGCACGAAGATGAACGCGCTCTGGCGGTGCTAGAGCCCGATAACGAACCTCGTGCCACTGGCCATATCGACGAGATTATTAGCATGGTGCAAATTCTGGTCGATAATCACTACGCCTATCGAGCGGACAATGGCGATGTCTACTATCGAGTCAAGCGCTTCCCTGAGTACGGCAAGTTAAGTAATAAAAATCCCGATGAATTACTCAGCGGTGCCCGTGTGGAAACCGGCGAGATTAAGGAAGACCCGCGGGATTTTGCTTTATGGAAAGCCGCTGGCGAGACTGAAATCGGTTGGGCCTCGCCCTGGGGGAGAGGTCGTCCGGGTTGGCATATTGAATGTTCGGCAATGTCTACCTGCCTGTTGGGCGAGACCTTTGATATACATGGTGGCGGTCCCGATTTGCCTTTCCCTCATCACGAAAACGAAATCGCTCAAAGTGAGGCGGCCACTGGTAAGACCTTTGTGCGCTACTGGATGCATGCTGGAGCGGTGCGCGTTGATGACGAGAAAATGTCCAAGTCTCTGAATAATTTTTTTACTATCCGAGAGGTGTTAAAAAAATACCACCCTGAGGTGGTGCGTTTCTTTTTATTGTCCAGCCATTATCGAAGCCCGATTAATTATTCTGAGGATAATCTGATCGAAGCGCGACAGGGTTTAGAGCGTTTTTATCAGGCCTTGCGCGCTTACGATAATGTCGAAGCGCAAGCTCTTGAGGCCTTAAAACAGAGTCCCTGGTGCCAGCGTTTCGTTGAGTCGATGAATGATGACTTTAATACCCGGGAAGCCTTTGCCGTTATGTATGACCTGGTGCGTGAATTAAATACCGCAACACGGGAGCAAAACCCGAATGCTTCTCAGCTGGCGATAGAATTAAAATCCCTGGGTGCCGTGCTCGGCTTACTCAATGCAGATGCAGAACAATTCTTGCAGGGCACGGACCTAAACCACCCCGCTGAGAGTGATGGAATTAGTGATGCACAGATCGACACCCTGATTGCCGATAGAGAAGCGGCAAAAACCGCAAAAAATTACGCATTGGCGGATGAGATCCGTGAGCAGTTGTACGCTCAGGGTATCATTCTAGAAGATTCCCGTGATGGCACTCGCTGGCGCCGGGACTGACATCTCTGGGTGCTAAGGCCTTGCTGGATATAAAGCGCGTTATGGCTGTTTTATTCTGTTAAGGTCTAAAGCGTCAGTGTTACTGGTCAGTAACAGCACTTGATTTATGTCAATGGATTGCGGCAAAATCACCCCCTGTCTTTTATCCGTTTCTTTTTCCTCTAACAAGCTTAGCTCGGTGGCAAAAATATGGCACAGATTAATCAATGCGATACGCTTATCAAAAATGCACTGGTATTTGACGGTACGGGCAATACGCCGGTCGTCGAAGACCTGGCAATCCTCAATGGCAAAGTTTTAGCGCGGGGCGCTAACCTGGATATCAGTCAGATTGGCGAAACCGTCGACGCTGAAGGTAAATGGTTAATGCCCGGCATGCTGGATATCCATACTCATCTGGATCTCGAAGTCGAAGTTAACCCTGGTTTGGGAGAGGCAGTACGTCATGGCACAACGACTGTGCTGGTGGGCAATTGTTCTCTGGGTGTGGCGTTCGGTACTCAGCAAAAAGGCGACGAAGACCCCATTCTTGACTGCTTCACTCGGGTAGAAAATATGCCCAAGAATGTCCTGTCAAAGTGTATTGAAAAAGTCACCTGGGATAATGCCAGCGACTATTTGGATCACTTTAGTAGTATCCCCCTGGGCCCCAATGTGGCCGCGTTTGTACCTCATTCAATGCTGCGTGTGGAGGTTATGGGTACCAAAGCCTCAATCACTCGTCCGCCAACTAAGGAAGAGCGGGCAAAAATGCAGTCGGTTATGGAAGATTGCATGAGCAAGGGCTATATGGGTTTGTCGACCGACCAGATTGTTTTTCACTACCTGGCCAACGACCCCAACAAAAATGAACGTATTCCCAGTCACTTTGCTGAGTGCGATGAGTTGCGACCCTGCCTGGAAATCGTCCGCAAGCATGGCGGTGTCTGGCAGACTAACCCCGATGGCGAAAAAATGTTGCGGACACTAAAACGCTATTTCTGGTCGGCCGGTCGTTTCCGTGGCAAAGCACTGAAAATTTCGGCGTTGACCGCCATCGATTTCGTCTCAGTTCCGGGCATTTGGCAAAAAATGCTCAAGCTTGGCAGTGTGATTAATTCCAAACTGTTTAAAGGCAATATCCACTTTCAGGCCCTGGGTGGCAGTTTCCGTATGTGGTCCGACGGGATGATTTCTCCAGTTTTCGAAGAGCTGGAGTCGACCCGCGAAATAATCGCCTGTGAAACCGACCAACCTGAAGCCCGTCTGGCCATATTGAACGACCCAGACTGGCTGGAACGCTTTAAAGGCGATTGGGCGAAAATGACCGTTGAGAATGCAAATCTAACCAAGCTCGGCGGCAATAAAGACCAGGCCACTTTTCAGATGGATTTCTCCAGGATGACCTTCCAGGACAGCGCCGTACCTAGCTGGGATGGAGACACCCTCGCAGACGTGTTGGCTCGACTGACTACCTTCATTGAGAGCGAAGGTAAGACTGGCGCGAAAGACGACGCCGAAGCCATCGAGTTTGCTCGCTTCCCGAAAGAGTGCACGGACAAACGAGAGTTCTGGCTACAGTGCATGCGCTTATATGACACGGGTTTTCGCTGGTGGTTTGATGTGGCCAACACCGATGAAGATATCGTCGAAGAAATTTTATTCAACGAAAATGCCTTGCCAGGTTTCAACGATTCCGGTGCTCACCTGACCAATCTGTCTTTTTACGATGGTAACCTCGGGACCCTTCGAATTGCACAAAAGCGTGGTCTTGAGCGCGTGGCTCATGCGGTCCATCGTTTAACCCGTGAACCGGCTGAATTCTTTGGGCTGGATGTCGGTACAATCGAGCCGGGCGCGCAGGCAGATATCGCCCTTATCAATCCAGAAAACCTCAAAAATCACGATATGAATGCCGGTCGTACCAAAATATTCCATGAACTCTTCGGTCAGGATGTTCTGGTTAACCGTTCGGACGGTGTGGTCGAGCAGGTCTACATCAATGGCGTAAGAACCTGGGAAGAGGGCAGCCGCTACACTGATGCTCTGGGCACTCAGACCCTGGGCCGTGCGCTGCGAGCTAACCAGTAAGTTTTTCTTCTTGTCGCAAAGCCGGGCACTGCTTCACGCATTGCCTGGCTTTTTTATGGGCCGGATATTTGTCCTCACCGTGGTGACAGGTTAGGCTTCGAAGTAAGGCTTAGACTGATTGGGAGCAGGCGGTGTCAGATTTAGCAGATGTTATCAACGATCTTCGGGCGGAGGGTGACGAGTTGTATGCCTTCCTCTTAACCGTAGGTGAAGAGGATTGGGACAGAGTCACAACTTTTAAAAACTGGACGATTAACGACGTCGTCCAGCATCTGTATTTTGGTGATTACCTGGGTATGACATCACATAGAAACGGTGCTGAATTCCTGGCGTTTATGGAGACGGTTCAGGCGTCGAAACAACCTTTGGTTGAATACACACGGGCCTGGCTCAATAGCGAATCAGGTAGCGCAATGCTTGAGCGCTGGTATAAGCAATTTTCAGAAATGTGCGACCTTTTTGCGGCCAGTGATCCAGCGATGCGCCTTACCTGGGCAGGGCCGGATATGGGCCTGAAGATGTTCGCTACTGCACGTTTAATGGAACCCTGGGCCCATGGCTGGGAAATTTACGACTTATTGAAGGCGTCCCGCCAGCACACCGACCGAATTCGTCACATCGCTACCATCGGCGTAAAAACCTATGGCTGGACCTTTGCTAATCGAAAACTGGAGCCTCCGGGTCCGCCACCTTACATAAAACTGACTGCGCCATCCGGCGATACTTGGGAATGGAATACGCCGCAGGAGGGCAATCAGGTTGCCGGGCAAGCTGTAGAATTTTGTCAAGTAGTGACGCAAGTGCGCAATATTGCTGATACCGACCTTGTCGTGAGTGGTGAACCGGCTACACAGTGGATGGCCATGGCCCAGTGCTTTGCTGGGCCACCTGAGCAGCCTCCCGCAAAGGGTACGCGTATTGCTGCATAAAGGGAGGGGCAGAAGGGCGGTGACCTTAGCTCTGCCGCTTAGAAGTGCTGAATCAGAATCAGCACTAGCCCAGGCCACTTTACCTTAGAGCCACTTTAAACGGCTATCCTCATAGAAATCGCTATCCGGCTCAAAGTCTTCTGGCTTATCCAGGCTACCCAGCGTGACATCGATATATTTTTTATTGTCGCTAACGATACAGCTAATGGGCGTGCCGCAGTCTTTGCAGAAGTAGCGATCACCCTCAGTGGATGATTTCAGGTGACGGGGTTGTGCGGCGGTGTAGCGAAAGCCGGTTTTTGGCACCACTAGCCAGGACACGAAAGGCGCGCCACTGGTGCGGCGACACATGGTGCAATGGCAGTTGACTACCTTTCTAACGGTGTTGCTTATTTCGTAGCGGACCTTGCCGCAAAAGCATCCGCCCTGCACAGGTAGCGATGTTTCTAACATAAAGGTCTGAGTATCCTTTTTAACAAGTCTTTTCGCTCACTCTTATTGTCAGGCTAGTCAAACCTCCCTTAATCAAACATGTCGGGCTGTTCGGCCACGATAACGTTGTACATCGGCTGAAAACTAAACCAGCCAGACTGCTCTGTGCCCACGGTGTCGTAGGTGATTTTGGCAATCTCCGGTCGGATTAATTTTGGTCTGCCTGCTGCTTCCGCCATAAGTTGAGCCTGGCAGGTGCGCTCCATGGTGATAAACCACCAGACCGCGCTTTCGACACAGCTCCCAACTGTCAACAGACCATGGTTTTGCAATATGCAGGCTTTGTTCTGGCCCAGAGCAGCGCCGATGCGTCGTCCTTCATCAGCATCAAGTACCACGCCAGTAAAATCATCGAACAGTGCGTGGTCCTTA
>CALLDA010000179.1 GCA_937998635.1 uncultured Pseudomonadales bacterium | reverse complement strand
CTGGATTACCAGATCGAAGACTTACCGACCCCGTTCTTTTGCGTGTCCTGCAATCTGAATGAAGGCGCGCTCAACATACATAAAAGCGGTTCATTGCCTGCTGTGCTGCGCGCCAGTGCAGCGTTACCGGGTATTATTCCGCCCGCTATCATTCAAAACGAATTAACCATAGACGGCTCAGTATTAAATAACATACCTGTCGACATCATGAAGCGGCAACTGGTAGGAAATATTATTGCGGTAGACCTGTCTACGCAAAAAAAACATGTCACTGAATACGATGCCATGCCCTCCCCCTGGGCAATATTGCTGAGCCGCATTCTTCCATTTGGGAAAAAGTATCGACTTCCCGGGCTAATCACCCTGATACTAAAAGCCACTGAAATGGGTACCTTAAGCCGTGTACGAGAGCTTGGCAGTCAGGCAGATCTTTTGTTGAATCCACCCGTCAGGCAATTTGGCATGACCGAGGTGAAATCCTTTGATCGCATAGTCGAAGTCGGTTATGTCTACAGTAAAACTGAGTTACGCGATTGGCTTGAGCGGAAAAGCACAAACGATTAGCCCAAAAAAGATAATCGCCTTATCCCCTGGGCGGGGAAAACGAAAGGCAAATGCTAGCCTAGATAATGAATTGCCGCGCCATTGATAATGATATGAAGAGTATTGTCGACAATAATAAATAACCACAGCGATGCATAAGCTGGCACATCCTGCGGATAACCTGTTTCCGAACATTCTCCCCAGGGTCGGCTATTGGGCCACGGACGATTTTTTGCCCAGATGACATAACGCGCCAGACGCCACCGGTCAATGACAAAATGCGTGCTGGAAATAACCAGTAGTGTCCAGGGGTTCTGCGTCAGTAAAAGAAAAGGTAGCGTGTATAAAACCACATGACAAATCGTCGCCACCGTATTGTGATATTTCTCCCGCGCCATCCAGTCGCTTTGCAAAATATAGTCGCCCACTAGATGGGCAACCAGTTGATCGGCACTAAACATCGATGGCTGCGCCTCCCGGCGTTCGATTAACGAACATGATTAGCTCGATAGCTTTAGTGAAATGAGCCACCGATCAAGTTACGGGCCATTACCAGCCGCTGCACTTCGCTGGGACCTTCGCCAATGCGTCGAATACGCATTTCCCGATACCAGCGTTCCAGCGGTAAGTCCTTGGTCATGCCATAGCCGCCGTGAATTTGCATGACCCGGTCTACCACTCTGCCACCTGCTTCACTGCCCAGCAGTTTCGCCATGGCCGCTTCGGTACGAAAATCATCGCCCCGGTCGGCTCGCCCGGCAGCTTCAAGACAAACATGACGGGAGGTGCGGATATCAATTTCGTTGTCGACAATCATCCATTGAATCGCCTGCCGAGAGGCCAGCAGGCCGCCGAAGGTTTCCCGTATCTTCACATAATCGATGGCCATTTCCTGGGCTTTCATGGCAACACCGATACAGCCAGCAGCGTAAGGTATTCGATAGCGTGACAGTCTGTCATTGGCGATGGCGAAGCCCTTGTTCAGTTCGCCCAGAATATTTTCTTTGGGCACCCGGAGATTTTCGATTTGAATTTCTGTCGCGTACTTGGTGGAACGCAGCGTGTGCACCACCCGCCGGACATGAAAGCCGGGCATGTCGGTATCGACCAGAAAACAGGTGACGCCGTTGCGGGTTTTATCTTCAGAAGTACGGGCAAACAGTATGCCGAAATCGGCGTGATCGGCGCCACTGATAAAGATCTTCGCGCCATTGAGTATCCAGTCGTCACCGTCCTGGACACCGCGAGTCTGAATGGCCCGGCCTGGATCAGATCCACCAGACGGTTCGGTCAAGCCGAAAAAAGAGGTTTTTTCACCCCGCAGCACCGGGTACAGGTATTTTTCTTTTTGCATATCCGTGGCTTCGTAAAGCTGCGCCAGACCAGCACCACCAAAGACGTTATAACAGGGGTTATAAAGCCCGGCACGATGTTGCGCCATCTCAAATGACAGCAGAGTCTGAGTCGTGACATCAACATCTGGCCCACCGAATTCCGGCGGAATTCCCAGACCATAGAGACCCATTTTCTTAGTCATTTCTTTTAAGCGTTCGCTATCCTCAGGATCGATTTCTCCGGCATCGGGATCGAGATTGTCTTCCAGCGGACAAATCTCTGTGCGCACAAAACGCCTCACCATATCCACCAGCATTTGCTGTTCTTCGGTTAATTGATAATCCATATTTCCCCCAAATTCAGAAGTGCACTATTTACGATAATAATTACAATAAGAATTGCGACAAGAATTTTCTAATCGCTTTAATAATTTATTAAATGCTCTTTTCTAAGCTTTAATTTCCAGGCGAAAGTACACCAATTTTATAGGGATACTCACTGAGCACTCGCTCAGGTAACTCGCCGAAATCAAATTTATGCAACATCAATAATTCTTCATAACGACTGATATATTGCATATTTACTTCGCAACGAAATTGAGTGCCATCACCCTGCTCTTCCATTTCCCGTTTCAATTCACCATTAAGGCCAAATAAGGAACGTCCTCCGGCATAGCCGATGTAAAAAACTTCGCCCTTGGCATCGGCCAATTGATAAACACCCAGCTGCCCCTGAATGGGTTCAATATTTTCAGGCGTTAGGGCCTGAAAAGGTTTTTCTAGTCGAATCGACATTGTCTACTCCATAACTCACGGCTCAGCCCTTATTTACCCTTGAAAATGGGTACACGTTTTTCGAGACGCGCTGCGGTGCCTTCCCGGCCATCTTCACTGGCGCTCGCTATCTCGACCAACTTATCGACATCTTTATGGTAGACACCATCGCGGAAACACATCTGTCGTACCAGCAGCCCTTTCATCGCCTTCAACGACAAAGGCGCATTTGCGGCCAGACGATCGATAACTTTCTGTGCTTCAGATTCGAAATCATCAGGGTCAGCAACCCGGGCAATTAAGCCCATATCAAACATTTGCGTTGCTGGGAAAGGGTCGCCGAGAAACAGGAATTCGCGGGTTTTAACTGGCCCGGCCACTTCCATTAATTTCTTGGCCAGGAACCAGGTCGGCGCCAGACCGATCTGGGCCAGGGACATACCAAAGCGTGCAGTACTCACGGCGACCACAATATCGCAGTGCAAAGCCAGTTCATTACCACCGGCGATGGCATCGCCCTGGACGACTCCAACCACAGGCAAGGGGTAGGTTTCGATGGCGTAGAGCATACTTTCGATGGGCGCAATACCACCAACGGTTTCCTGCCGGGCCTTCAGATCCATACCGGAACAAAATACCGGCCCTTCGGCGCGTATCACGGTTAAGCGCTCGCTGTCAGGCGGCGTCATAGAAAAAGCAGCTTCTAGCTCGTCGAGCATCTGGTTATCCAGGGCATTACGCTTATCTGAACGGGTCAGCGTGACGGTGCGCACTGCGCCGTTTTCTTCAATTCGAACTCTTGCCATATTACTTTCTCCTGGTTAGATGATTGTCTTAAATCGCGTTTCTCAAATTTTGGGGATCGATATCACCGATAGCTCTTTAATCTCGGGATTACTCTCAGGTTTAATTTTTGTTTCAGTCTCTGAAAGAAGGATCTTTAGCATCCATTAAGCGTAGCAGCGCTGGCCAGGCCAGATTAGCGCCCTTGCCAAAAGCGCCAGCACCCTGCTTTTTAGTCCGCGTTTGTACTTCCTCTGTAGGGAATACCAGCGGCGCACCACCGGCCAATGCGGCAACTTGAACATCGCAGGCCCGCTCCAGAAAATACAGTCTATAAAAGGCATCGACAGCACTGATACCGCAAGTGAGCAAACCATGATTGCGCAATATCATGGTCCATTCACTGCCCAGGTCAGCCACTAGCCGGGCTTTCTCTTCCGGGTTTAAGGCCACGCCCTCGTAATCGTGGTAGGTGATTGAACTCAAGGCGACCATCGATGATTGAGCCAGGGGTAACAAGCCGTCACGGTGGGCCGATACCGCCATGCCCGAGGTGGAATGAGTATGGAATACACAAGTGACATCGGGGCGATGCTCATGGACAGCACTGTGAATAATGTATCCGGCCTTATTGATTTTGTATTCTGATTCACTCATTAAATTACCGGCCAGGTCTACTTTAACCAGGCTCGAGGCGGTAATTTCATGAAACATCAAACCAAAGGGGTTGAGCAAAAAATGTTCTTCCGGGCCGGGAACCCGCATCGAGATATGGTTGGCAATCAGATCATCCCAACCATAATGAGCCACCAGACGGTAGCAGGCAGCCAGATCAACCCTGGCCTCCCACTCTTCTGGGGAGACCTGATTTTTTACTGAGGCGAAGTTAACTTTTACGGGGATAGGCATTTTCTGGCCCTCCTAAAATTATTATTCATGGGCCTGAAGTATAGCCGCTCATGCTAGCATGGCGTCAAATCCTTATATAAAGCAGACAAGAGAGGATATCCAGAATGATCAAACTAGCCTTTTGCATGCGTCGCTTACCCGGTATCAGCCGCGATGAATTCCAGGACTACTGGCTCAACAAACACGCCGATCTGGTGATGGGTTTTCAGCCCGCCATCGGCTTTAAGCGCTACGTACAATTTCATGGTGGCTATGACAAATTAACGAGCAAGGCGGCGGAATTTAGAA
>CALLDA010000178.1 GCA_937998635.1 uncultured Pseudomonadales bacterium | reverse complement strand
TTATCGGCGCTTATATCCTCGCAACCCTTCCAGATGGTGTTATTGGAACCGGCCAGGTCAGCAGAGCCACCCAGTAATTCAGGCAGAAGTGGCCCGTAGGCATCCAGACAATTTTGCGAGGCTTTACGGGTCGCCGGTGATTCGCCTTTAGCCTGGCACTCGGCAATATAGGCATCGGCCTGCTGGGAAAATTTCGGCGGCAGATGACCATCCTGGCGGCGCTCAAAATTAATTGCCAGCTCGGGGAAGGCCTGCTGATAGGCATCGAAGTTTTCCTGCCAATCCGCTTCTGCAGCTGCACCTTTGGCTTGCGCGTTCCAGACATCGGCAACATCAGCAGGAATCTCAAAAGCTGGGCTCGTCCAGCCCAGCGCCTGCCGGGTTGCCTGGATCTCATCGTCACCCAGGGGCGCTCCATGGCAAGCTTCGGTGCCCTGTTTAGCGGGGGAACCAAAACCGATGATCGTCTTACAACAAATTAGTGTCGGTTTATCATTTTGCTTGCGGGCAGTTTCAATGGCCGCTTTGATGGCCTGATCATCGTGACCATCGACATCGCGAATCACCTGCCAGCCATAGGCTTCAAAGCGAGCCGGGGTATCGTCGGTAAACCAGCCTTCCACCTCACCATCGATGGATATGCCGTTGTCATCATAAAAAACCGTGAGCTTACCAAGCTTGTGAGTGCCGGCCAGAGAACACACCTCGTGGGAAATTCCCTCCATCAAGCAGCCGTCACCGACAAAAGTGTAGGTTTGATGATCGACCACCTCATAACCGGGGCGGTTAAATTGCGCAGCCAGAATTTTCTCTGCCAGCGCCATACCCACTGCGTTGGCCAGACCCTGACCCAATGGCCCAGTGGTGGTTTCAATTCCGGGGGCTTCGCCGTATTCCGGATGACCAGCGGTCTTTGAATGCAATTGTCGAAAATTTTTCAACTCTTCGATGGCCAAGTCATAGCCGCTCAGGTGCAATAAAGAGTAAAGCAACATCGAACCATGGCCATTAGAGAGCACAAAGCGGTCACGATTAGCCCAGCCTGGGTTAGCCGGGTTGTGAACCAGATAATCATTCCACAGCACTTCGGCAATATCAGCCATTCCCATGGGCGCACCGGGATGGCCACTTTTGGCCTGCTGAACCGCATCCATACTGAGCGCTCGGATGGCATTAGCGAGTTGACGACGGGTTGGCATGCTTGGCTCCTGGGAGGGGCAAAAAAGGGTGGCTATTTTCCCCCACCGGCTGGCACCAGTAAAGGATTGCAGGTCGACACAAGGATATTTCTGACCATTCCAGCATTTTCCAACGGGAAATCACGTAAAACGTTAATTAATTGACAGTTTTCTGCATCGATTTATTTTGATGTTATGTAAAACTATAGTATTCTCCCGCCCTATGAAAGCGCCAACAACTCCGACCACAACAAAGAACAGCATCGATCCAGAACTTTCGCTAGGTCTCGCCACCGCGGTATTAAAAGCAGCCGGTGATGAACTGCGCGCAAAAATCCTGCGCATCTTACAGCGCGATGCCTTCGGGGTGCTGGAGTTAAGCCGTATATTCAGCATCCGCCAGCCAGCCATGAGTCATCACCTGAAGATTCTCTCCAAAGCCGGTCTGGTCACCTTTCGTCGAGAAGGCACCTGTATTTTCTACCGCCGCAGTTACTATGAACAGGACGGCCTGGATCTACTTCGCCAACAAATATTTACCCAGCTCGACCAATGCCCTGTCGAAAACGATATTGAACGGGGCATAGAGACCATCCACCAGGAACGGGCCGAAAGCTCCCAGGCGTTTTTCCGCAACAATGCCGAGCGCTTTCGGGAACAACAGGATTTGATCGCCAGTTACAGTCAATACGGTGATAGCGTGATCCAGCTGATTGACGAATTAGACTTGCCAGAGACTAAAACCGCGCTGGAGATCGGCCCCGGTGAGGGCGACTTACTGCCTGAACTGGCAGCGCGCTATAAAAAAGTCATTGCCCTGGACAATTCTGAGCCAATGCTCGAACGGTCCAAAACCCTGGCCACTAGCAAAGACATTACCAATATCGAATTTTTGCTCGGTGATATCAGCGCGCTAAGTAAGGTCATTAAAGTCGATATAATCACCCTGAATATGGTCCTCCACCACATCGCCCAGCCCGCAGACACGCTCAAAGCGATTGGTGCCCTGCTCAATGATGGCGGCGCGCTAATCGTCACTGAACTCTGCCAGCACGATCAGGACTGGGCACATTCGGCCTGCGGCGATCTATGGTTAGGGTTCTGTCCAGAGGAGCTAGCCATTTGGGCTAAAGCCGCCGGTTTGGACGAGGGCAAAAGCCAGTTTCTCACCCAACGCAACGGCTTTCGTATCCAGCTGCGGCAATTTTTGAAACCTGCCGGGAGTTAACCGGGCAGGACGTAAGCCATTGTATTACCTGATAGTTTATAACCAGACACTTTACAAGCGCACAACTTACAACCGCACAATGTAGGCCAGGAACCTTATAAAATGAGTCAATATAGTGTTTTTACATCTGAATCCGTATCCGAAGGCCATCCCGATAAAATGGCCGATCAAATTTCTGACGCCGTTGTCGACGCCATGCTCACCGACGATCCCAACTCTCGGGTAGCGGTGGAGACCATGGTCAAAACCGGTATGGCGATAATTGCCGGAGAAGTGCGAACCAGGACCTATGTGGATCTTGAAGAGATCGTCCGTCAGGTGATTCTCGACATTGGTTATGACTGCTCAGAGGTTGGCTTCGATGGTGCTTCCTGCGCAGTGATCAATGCCATTGGCAAGCAATCTGGCGACATCGCCATGGGCGTCGATGAGGCCGATGACAAAGAGCAGGGTGCCGGAGATCAGGGCCTCATGTTTGGTTATGCCACCAACGAAACCGAGGTGCTGATGCCTGCACCGATCTACTATTCACACCGTCTGGTCGAACGACAGGCACATTTGCGCAAGCACAAAGTTTTGCCCTGGCTGCGCCCGGATGCCAAAAGCCAGGTGACCTTGCGTTATGAGAATGGCTCTCCCGTCGCCGTTGATGCAGTGGTGCTGTCTACTCAGCACGACCCAGATATTTCCCTGGCCGATTTACAGGAGGCTGTGCGGGAAGAAATTATCAAACCGGTGTTGCCCGCAGAATGGCTGCACAAAGATACCCTGTATCACATCAACCCAACTGGCTTGTTCGTGATTGGCGGCCCCATGGGCGACTGCGGCCTGACCGGGCGCAAAATTATTGTTGATACCTATGGCGGCATGGCCCACCACGGCGGCGGCGCGTTCTCCGGCAAAGACCCCTCGAAAGTTGACCGCTCTGCGGCCTATGCGAGTCGTTATGTGGCTAAAAATATCGTTGCTGCAGGCCTCGCTGAGCGCTGCGAAATTCAGGTCTCCTACGCTATCGGCGTCGCAGAACCGACCTCGATTAGTGTCAATACTTATGGCACCGGGAAATGTTCGGATCAGCGCATCGTCGAGCTCGTCCACGAGCATTTTGATCTGCGTCCGGCGGGATTGGTGGAGATGCTCAACCTGAAACGACCGATCTACCAGAATACCGCTGCTTATGGCCATTTTGGTCGTGAAGAACCCGACTTCACATGGGAAAAGACAGATAAAGCCGAGGCATTACGGGCGGCGATCTAAGCCTGAGCTCTGCCTAAACCTACCCGAATGTGTGCAAAGCAGGCACTATCTAAACCCAATCGTTAAGGACATCTAACATGAGCAACTTCGCGAACGCCACTGATCTGAAACCCGACTTTAAGGTTGCCGACATAAGCCTGGCCGACTGGGGTCGCAGGGAAATTGAAATCGCCGAAACTGAAATGCCCGCACTAATGGCTATCCGAGAGAAATACCACGCCTTACAGCCTCTGGCTGACGCGAAAATCCTCGGTTGCATCCATATGACCATCCAGACCGCTGTACTGATCGAGACTCTCGAGGCTCTGGGCGCTGAAGTGCGCTGGTCGTCGTGCAATATTTTCTCCACCCAGGATCATGCGGCGGCGGCCATCGCCCACAGTGGTGTCGCGGTCTACGCCTGGAAGGGTGAAACTGAGGAAGAATACGACTGGTGTATCGAGCAGACTATCCTTAAGGATGGCCAACCCTGGGACGCTAATATGATCCTCGACGACGGCGGTGACTTGACCGCTATCCTCCATGATAAATACCCGCAGGTACTTAACAATGTCCACGGCATCACCGAGGAAACCACCACTGGAGTGCATCGTCTCTACGAAATGCTGACTAAAGGCGAACTCAAAGTGCCTGCCATCAACGTCAATGATTCGGTCACCAAATCAAAAAATGACAACAAGTACGGTTGTCGACACAGCCTCAACGACGCCATCAAGCGGGCCACCGATCATTTGTTAGCAGGCAAAAAAGCCCTGGTCATTGGTTATGGCGACGTCGGCAAAGGCTCCGCACAGTCACTCCGCCAGGAAGGCATGATCGTCCGGGTTAGTGAAGTCGACCCCATTTGCGCCATGCAGGCCTGCATGGATGGCTTTGAGGTCTCCTCACCCTTTATCGACGGCATCAACGATGGCACCGCCAAAAGTGTCGATGCCAGCTTGTTAGGCCAGATCGATCTGGTGGTCACCGCCACTGGCAACCTTAATGTCTGTGATCGAAATATACTGAGCGCGCTTAAAGCAGGTGCTGTGGTCTGTAATATCGGCCACTTTGATAACGAAATCGAAACCGCCTGGACGCGGGAAAACTGGTACTGGGAAGAGGTCAAACCCCAGGTTCATACTCTCTATCGTGCAGCCACCAAAGATGCCGCTGGCGGTGACCATATTCTGCTATTGAGTGAAGGTCGCCTGGTGAATTTGGGCAATGCCACAGGTCATCCCAGCCGGGTGATGGACGGCTCCTTTGCCAACCAGGTACTGGCGCAAATCCATTTATTTGAACGCAAGTTTGCCGACCAAAATCCGAGCCAACAAGCCGAGGCACTGCGTGTCGAAGTCCTACCCAAGCACCTCGACGAAGAAGTGGCTGCGCACATGGTGCGAGGCTTTGGCGGTGTCACCACTAAGTTGACACAAGCCCAGGCCGATTACATCAACGTTAGTATTGACGGGCCGTTTAAACCCGACAGCTATCGTTACTAAAATCCTGGTACCAGAAGGCTAAACGCTACAACAATGCCCGTCGGCTAAAACCGTCAGGCAAGAATTAGACCGGAGATCTTGTGACAAACAAAGCCTGGCCCTTGAGCTTTGAGTTTTTCCCACCCAAAACCGAGGCCGGTCTGGACAAGCTCGCGACCACCCGCAGCCAGTTGGCGCGCTTTAGTCCGGGCTTTTTCTCGGTCACCTATGGTGCTGGTGGTTCCACGCGGGACAATACCCGAGATATCGTTATCGATACCCGTGCCGCCGGACTCGATGTCGCCCCCCACCTGTCATTTGGTGGTGACAGCGAGCAAGCGGTTATCGACTTATTAACGACTTATCAAGAGGCCGGTATAGCGCGCATTGTCGCCCTGCGCGGTGACTTGCCGTCGGGCATGGGTGGCGCCATGCAGCTGGTTCACGCCAACCAATTAGTTGAATTTATCCGCAAGCATTTTGGCAATCATTTCAGCTTGCACGTCGCAGCCTATCCCGAGATTCACCCGGAAGCAAAATCTTACCAGGATGATCTGCACTGGTTGAAAGAGAAATTCAATGCCGGGGCTAATGCCGCCATTACCCAATACTTCTACAACATCGATGCCTATTGGTATTTTATCGATCAGTGTCAGCAAGTGGGCATCGACCAGCCCGTCGTACCCGGCATTATGCCGATCACCAATTTCCAGAACCTGGCGCGATTTTCCGGCAACTGCGGTGCCGAGATTCCCCGCTGGATGAGTCAGCAACTCACGCAATATGGTGATGATCTGGAATCTGTGGAGCAATTTGGTATTGAGGCGGTGAGCAAACTCTGCGAGCAACTGATCGCTGGCGGCGCGCCGGGCCTGCATTTTTACACCATGAATCAGGTCGAGCCTATTGCAACTATCCTCAGCAATCTAGGCCGACAGGCTGGCTAGATACTTCCGTGCGTACTCCCCGCATATTTACTGACCAGGCCTTAGCTGAAGGCGAGGAGGTCGTCCTCGATGAAAACGCAGCCCGACATTTGGTATCGGTGTTGCGATTTAGCCCGGGCGACGGATTAATCCTCTTTAACGGTGCAGGCGGTGAATACCGCGCTCAACTACTCACCACAGCTTCAAAAAAAGCCTCAGCTTTAGTTGGACAATTTTCCACCGGACTCGCACCTTCACCGCTGGTCATCACCCTGGCGGTGGGTTTATCCCGTGGGGATCGCATGGACTGGCTGATTCAAAAAGCCGTTGAGTTGGGTGTCACCAGCATCCTGCCTCTGTTCACCGAGCGCAGCGAAGTCAAACTCAAACCGGAACGGGCTGCCAAAAAGACTCGCCACTGGCAGGAAGTTGCTCGCAGTGCCTGTGAGCAAAGCGGCCAGAACATGATTCCAACGGTGAGCCTGCCGATCACCTTTGCTCAGGCGCTACAAAGCCCTGCAGCCTGGCGGCTTATTCTCGACCCCTGCGCTAACAGTGATCTGCTTAGCGAAATGGCCAGCTACTCCAGCACTGCGTCCAATACTCCGCCCACCTCATCAGCTGAATCATCCACTAAGCCAGAACCTCCTGAATCGGTGTTGATACTGTCTGGCCCAGAGGGCGGATTTAGCGACGACGAACTGAGTCTTGCCAGGGACAAAACCATAACCCCAAAACAGGCTGGAATAGCTAACTATCAAAA
>CALLDA010000177.1 GCA_937998635.1 uncultured Pseudomonadales bacterium | reverse complement strand
TCCAGGACTTCGGAATCTTTATAGGTGAATTCCCAATGGCCGGTCATCACATCGACGCCGAGCAAATTGCAGGCCCCGACCATATCCTGGCCTCGGGTCCACAGGGCAGTACCGGAACCCTGCCAGGTATCGCCACCATCGAGTAGAAGAGCGCCGCCTTTGGCTTCACCGCTGAGTTGGTCGATTAAGGTTTTTAAATAGGCAAAGCCACCGACCTTGCCAAACTGTTCGGCAGATTCAGTGAAGTCCAGGTAGGTGTAGGCGTGAATGTCTCTGGCGGTGATGGCTGAGGCGCCGGAGGCAGATATTTCAGCCAGCAGATTTTTGCCGACCAGGTGAGGGAAACGTGCCTTCGCTGCACCAATGCCGATATTGACATTGGGCTCGCGAAAGTGGATCGGTAGTAGCTGGGCGTGGGTATCGGTGATATGCAGAATGCGGGCATCGCCCTTCGGTGCCAGGGCGTAGTAGTCAGCTTCCGACTTACTGCCCATACGGTCACAGCCGCTGAGTCCTGCAGTCAGGCTGGCCTTCCAGAGAATATCTAAAAATTCGCGGCGATTCATGGTTAGCGATTCACAGTGGGTGGTTCATGGTTGGTGGTTCATGGTTTGGGGTTCATGGTGGGTAATACATACCTGGTAATTCATGCTTAGTTGGTCTGGATAGTTATGGAGACGCGCCCGTCGGGGCTTTAGGGAAGCGTTCTAGCCACGCACTTTGCTCTGCCTCCGCCTGCGCTAATGACGTGTCCGCAAGGGCTGTGGCCTGCCTCGCCTGGTGAATGGCTGTTTCGAAATCACCTGATTCCAGCGCCTCCTGGGCCGATGCCAGCATTGTCCCGGCTTTTGCCCAGGCATAACCGGCCTGTTCCGAGGCCTTGTACTTTACCTGGGCCTGATTAACCGCCTCCATGGCCAAGGTGTCAAGATTCCCGTCTGTCTCTTGTTTTGAGCTTGTTTCGGAGCCAGTTTCGGTGTTCCTATCCGTACAGGCTGATAGCATCAGACCTGCTGTCAGCGTTAGTGCCATGGCGAAAGCGACGGGTATTTTCTTGTTTAGTACATTCATAAGCAGACACCTTTATTACGAGCAGATGATCCGAATAAACAGAGATTTATTTTCGTATAGCTGGGCCGTTTAGGGGCAGGCCATTGCTGATGTACGTGAGGAAGTATTCAAGGTTGCGATACTCGGGACTTTGCTGTGCAAAGGGTTCAGCGCCCACCTGCTTATTGCAGCGGGCAAAGCGTCGGTGCAGGCTGCCGACATCCTGCCATTTGAGCCGATAGGTCGGCCAGTGGCTGACATGGCCCAGTGAAGCGCTCAAGCGTTCTGAGCGCAGGCGCTTACCTGCCAGTTGCACATGACAGCTGCTACAGGCGAAGTTAAGTTGGCCTCTACGACTGCTATAAAAGCGTTTGCCATCGTTGTAGGCGGCTAACGCCGGTTCGCTCACGGGCTCAGCAACCGCAATGATCTGGCCCCTTGAAAGGAAGGCGATATAGGCGCTGAGCCGAACAATTTCAGCGCCGTTGTAAGGTAGGGGCTCCTCTCCATGTTGGCGGCGGCAATCGTTGATAGCGAGTTCAAGGGTGATTACTTCTGAGCGCTCTTCATCAAAATAGGGATACTGGCTTTTTATCGCACCGTCGCCGAAGCAATCGCTATACGTAGCGCCGTCGGCGAGTGGGATATTGAAAAACTCCTCGCCTTCATCAACGGCAATCTCGTAGGGCGGGAAATCTTCCAGTTCCAGCCATTGCTCACGGGCATCTTCATCAAAGGCATAGACACCGTCTTTGTGAGCCTCGATGGGAATACCGGAAAAGCGTTTTTCGTAATGAGCGCGCATCGCCTGGCGGTCAGCTTCAGGCTCTGCATAGGCAGGCGCGGAGGAAGCTAGCCCGTATAAAAGCCCGTATGAGAACAGGGTAACGAAACCCGCTATCACTGAGCCTGGCGCTTTAGACACTGAGCCATTACTTTTTGTGTTAATGGACATGAAATTTCCCTGCCGCTATTAATGATTAATATAGTCCAGCTGTATTCCAGTGTGGCCTTTAATTCGAGCCTGGCCTTATCTGGGCGCGATCTTATTTGAGCCGATTCTATTTAAGAGTAACTTCGCCGCTGCCGGTTTCTTTCAGGTTATCCACCCAGTCAACCTTGATGACATCACCGGCAGCGCAATTATTGACCTGAAAAGACAGGTAAGGGTCTTTGGACACCGACTGCCCCCAGTTTCCGGTCATCACTACCTGGTCGTTCTTATACAGCGTCACGGTTTCGATATATTTTGCCGGGATAACTTTGCCGTCTGCATCGCGTCTGGTGCCGGTTTCCATGGGGTGAGGAATGAGCAATTTAACCTTCGCGACTGTGCCGGATAATTTACCGCGTATTTTTACTTTGCTTGCCATACTGTTTTCTCCTTAGCTTCTGCAGGATGCTGACTTAATAATTGCCTGGTTAGCAAATTATTCAGTTAACCGCCGCAGCCGCCTATGGTGACTTTGACGTCCCGCCTGGCCATATAAACTTTGTCCGAGGTTTTAACCAGCGCGCGAACTGTTGAGCTTTTGCCCATTTTTACCCGAAAAGAAATATCCGCGACCGCGTCGGGTGTCAGGGTGAAGCTGGCAGACAGGGGGTTGGGGTTTTCATCAACGATCAAAGCGATGCTTTCTACGCCGCTGATATCCGTCGATACCGTGACCGGCACCACCGCGCCATTTTCGGCAATATCGGGAGCCTTCAAGTTAACCGCATCACTCTCTTCGATGGGCAGGCCTTCGGATAAATCGTCCAGGACGGCCTGAGTATCTGTGGCGCTAAACGCGGCGGTGCTGGCGAACAGGCGAGCGGGTAGTAGTGCTGTGCTACAGAGTGCTAACAAGCCGCCTATGCACTGTCTTCTACTTAGTGGTCTACTGAAAAGTCGCTTATTTAATTCCATCATTTACCTCGTGCTTAGTTAACAGGTGCTGCTGAGTTGTGGGGTTTGCGTATAAAGATTACCTGGCAAATTTCGAGCGTCTTAAATCTGCCAGCGAGTTATAAAGTTAATAAATAGTCGACCACCAGATCGAGTTCCTCGTCGCTGAGAATTTTGTGCTTTCCATAGGGTGGCATCACGGTGTTGGGGTTGCGTACCGTTGCGTCCCAAATCTGCGCACGCAGTACGTCGCGGTCAGGAAAACGCAATGCCATTTGCATAAGTGGTGGGCCGCTATTGCCCGGCAGCTCACCGTCGTCGATGGCGTGACAGGCCAGGCAGTTGCCCGCGTTGCGATCAAAAGCAATGGCTTTGCCCCGTTCCAGATCATTTGTTGGCGGGTTTTCCGCTCGTACTGTCGGTATTGCGAAAGTGCTTATGAACAATAAACAAGGGAGCAATAAACCACTTAAGAGTTTTTTCACTGGGAGGCCTCCACCATATAGTTAACAGCATGTGCGACGTCATCGTCGCTGAGCTGAGAAAAACCACCTTTCGGTGGCATCGCACCAGTTGCAGAGGTGACACCATTGATGGCATTAGCAATCAGCATGTCGAGGCCTTTGTTTAGCCTCGACGCCCAGTCGGTAGCATCGCCAACTTTCGGTGCGCCCGCCACGCCACTGCCATGACAGATGCTGCAATATTGCTGGTAGGTCTCCTGGCCGGGGTGATCTGCCGGTGTTGCAGGGGCTTCCATATTTGCCTGAGCACTGTCTGCTTCCCCGCTAGCGCTATCGCTTGTCTCATCCGCAGCGGGGGCAACTTCAGACAGAATTACGATAGCTTTGGGGTCACGACAGTTTTCCATGCAGCGCTCATTGGCGACATCGGGCCGGGGGTCGGGAACAAAGTTGCCGGCATTGGGCATTTTTACGTCTAATAAATTTGCCTGGCTGAGTTCAAAATCATCTTCAACCAGATCATTCAGATAAAGCACATAGGCGGTGAGGGCGTAGGTCTCGTCTGCCGACAAAGATTCTGGTTGAGTAAAGGGCATGGCACGGT
>CALLDA010000176.1 GCA_937998635.1 uncultured Pseudomonadales bacterium | reverse complement strand
CATGAGCTAAACACCAAAACCTCGACCGTTCTCTTGCTCGATCTGTCCCTGTCGATGGCTTTGCGTGATGCTTTTTTACCCGCCAAAAAAGTCGCGCTGGCGCTGCATAATTTAATTACCAGCCGCTATCCTCGAGACAGCATGGATATTATCGGCTTTTCTGCCTACGCCCATGAGATAAAACCTAAAGACCTGATTAGCGTCGATGTCGACCAGTTCAGTATGGGCACCAATATGCAACACGCCCTGATTCTGGCAGAAAAGAAGCTGTCTAAAGAACACGGTGGCACCAAGCAGATTATTATGATTTCCGACGGCGAGCCAACCGCCCACCTCGAAGATGGTTATCCTTATTTCGAATACCCGCCCAACCCCATCACCATCGCCAAAACCCTGCTAGCGGTAAAACGCTGCACGCAAAAGAATATTACCATCAACACCTTCATGCTCGATCGCAGCCCTTATTTACGCAGCTTTATGGATAAGATCGCAAAAATGAATGGCGGGCGCGTGTTTTACACTACGCCTGAGAATCTGGGCGAATACATCTTGCATGACTTCGTTGAAAATCGAAAAAAGCGGGTCGCTTGATAGAAAGCTTCTCTATCAGACCCTCATTACCACGCCCTCCTCACCACGCATAAGCCTCCGGCGCGGAACCACCTGGGCCAGGGAAAATTTCGTCCAGTTTCTCCAGACTCTCGGTCGAGAGTTTCACTTCAGTAGCTGCGATGGCGCTCTCCAACTGATCCATAGTTCGCGGCCCAACAATCGGTGCTGTTATGCCCTCCTGATGAAGCACCCAGGCCAGGCCTACCTCAGCGGGATGGTGTCCGAGCTCAGCACATAAGGGTTCATAAGCCTCAAGCTGTGCTCGGTATTTTTCGATCCGTGCGGTCGCGAATTGTTTGGAGCGACGGCCTTCATTAGCTGCTTGCAGAGCGCCCGCTAGCAAACCGCCACCCAGTGGACTCCACGGTATCAATCCCAGGCCGTACTCACGGCAGGCTGGCAACACCTCTAGTTCTATGGTGCGTTGATTGAGGTTGTATACGCTCTGCTCGGACACCAGCCCCAGAAAATTCCTGTGTTTGGCTATCTCACAGGCCTGAGCCAGCTGAAAGCCTGCAAAGTTACTGCTACCCACGTAAAGCACTTTGCCTTCGCGAACCAGTTGCTCCATGGCCTGCCAGATTTCTTCCCAGGGTGTGTTGCGGTCAACGTGATGCATCTGGTACAGATCGATATGGTCGGTTTTCAAACGCCGCAGGCTATCCTCACAGGCCATACGGATATTCCGTGCCGACAAGCCTCCGTCATTGAGTGATTTGCTCATGGGCATATACACTTTGGTGGCAAGGACAATTTGCCGTCGGCGCGCTCCATCGTCCTGGGCCAGGTAGTTGCCGATAATGGTTTCTGTAGCGCCGCGTCCGGCACTGCCACCATAGGCATTGGCGGTATCGAAGAACTGCACACCAGCGTCCAGCGCTCTATCCATAATGGTGAAGGAGTCTTTCTCCTCAGTAAAACCGCCGAAGTTCATGGTGCCCAGGCAGAGTCTGCTGACCTGCAAGCCGGTTCGGCCCAGTCGTGTGGTTTGCATGGTGTTTTCTCCTTAATTGAAGTTCAGTATAGCCAATCGCTTGCTGCTAGATGCCAGGCAGCTGAATTCGACCTTTAATGCTAAGTTGCGGGAAACCAGTACGCAGGTGGAGAACCAGAAAGCGGATCAAATATACTGGATTCCATAGCCCTTAAGTCGCACCAGTCAGAGCTGGGCTTGTCGTATGCCCAGGCAGTATAGGCCGCCAAAGCGGCATCTTGTTCGTGGTCATTTTTAAATTCGCGGCCGGATAGAAAATTCTCAGCCTCAGGATAAATCTGCTGTAAGGCCTTGGGGTGAGCTTCAGTAATGTTTACTTCGGGCCAGTGTTCGCGGGCCAATGCGGCAACCATTACTCCCTGGGCCAAACAGGCACCCCTCAGGCCATTGACGGAGGACACGGTGCTCGACTGCCCGCCCTTTGATAAGACCATGCCCCTGACGATTTGATCGGCTTTCCTATCCCCGTCCGGTGACCAGTACATGGGTGCATTAATGCCAATTGCAGTGGGGCTGACCTGGATGCCTGCCGCCGCTAGTGCTTCACTGGCTGTAGAGCAGGTGCCGGATCGGATATCGAAGCCTTTATCATCGCTGGCAATGCTTAAGGCGCACCAACCAAAGCCCAGGAAGCCACCTGGATCGAAGCCCAGAAAAATACGCTTCATGTTTTAACACTCCCTTATGATTGTCCTGTTCTTGACTATTAAGTGGATAAGTTGATCGCTAAAATTAGTTTATAAGTGAAGTCGCTGCCTCTCGGCCAGTTGTTATCGAGTTTGATCTGCATAACCCTGAAGTGGTCTCCTTGACAGAGACCTGTCACCTTTGTGAATTGCTCTTTACAATAGCCCAACAAATTAACCCGAGAATTTTTCAAATTCTTTAAATAACCACTACGTAACTAAATAAAGGAGAATACATCATGGCAAATTTATTAGCAGGGCAGGTCGCAATCGTTACCGGCGCAGGTCGAGGTATGGGCCGGGCACATGCAATGGCACTTGCAGCAGAGGGTGCAAAAATAGTTGTTAATGATCTGGGCGGCTCCATCATTGGCGAGGGTGGCGATGCCAGCCCCGCCGACGAGGTTGTTAAAGAGATTGTCGCGGCAGGTGGACAAGCTATCGCTAACTATGGAAATGTCACCAGCGTAACTGACGGGAACGCTATGGTTGAACAGGCCATGGACAGTTTTGGACGCCTTGATATCGTGGTTAACAATGCCGGTAATATCCGCAACCAGCTATTTGTCAAAATGTCAGAAGCAGACTGGGATAGCGTGATTGCCGTCCACCTTAAAGGGCTTTACGCAGTGACTCGCCAGGCGGCACAAATATTTGCCAAGCAGGGCAGTGGTCGTATTGTGAATACTGCATCCGAGGCAGGGCTGGGTGGCTATGCCGCCTCAAATTACGCCGCCGCTAAAGAAGGCATTGTTGGTTTCTCTCGTACACTTGCTCTGGAACTGGGGCCTTATGGTGTCACCACCAACGCTATTCGTCCCAGAGCCGGGACCCGTATGGCCGAGGGCGTTGATATGAAAAAAGCCCTGGATATGGCACGGGAAGGAAAACTGCCCTTGCCAGAATTTATGTTTGAAATTGAGAACATGCTGGACGAGCCAGAAACCTTCAGCCCCGATCAGGTCGCACCATTGGTGGTGTTTCTATGCACGGAGGCTGCAGCAAATATCAATGGCAGAGATTTTATTGTCGGTGGTGGTGAAATTACTCTGGTATCCCTGCCCACCAAAGAACGTAGTATCTTTAGCGACAAACAATGGACTCAGGACGATTTACAGGATTTGATTCCGAAAACCCTGGGTAAGGGCGTGAAAAACCCCGCCGCACCACGACAATCGTAGGTCGTTGGGGCAGGCAAGTCAAAGCCTGTCCCAATATTTCTCGGAGTCGCGTCATGGGGGATATAGGGCATTTTTTAAGTAGGGAGATCAAGCTAAAGACTTTTCGAATTTATAGACGTTAGCCTTTCTCCTACTCTTGCCCAACTGAAGGTGTTTGGAGAGATCTGCTAGTGGCATGGGCCTGTGGGAATAATAGCCCTGTATGTAGTCGCAGCCCATTGCTTTTAATATATCGAATTGTTCCTCGGTCTCGACGCCTTCTGCAATCACTTTTAGAGACATAATACTGCAGAGTTTTATAATCGCCTGCACGATGAGGGAATCCTCTTGGCCATCTTTTAAGTCGCGAATAAATTCTTTGTCCAGTTTAAGGAATTCGATGGGGAGATCTTTGAGTAGGGCCAGGGAAGAGTAACCAGAACCGAAATCATCAAGAGCAAAGCGCAAGCCATGATCGACCAGTTCATTGAGTTGCCTGATTACATCGTCGTAATTATGAATGAGGCTTTCTTCGGTGATTTCAATTACTACCCAACGAGGATCGATATTATTTTCTTTAAGAATATCTTTGATACGGTCCGCGAAACCATTATCCAGTAGCTGTTTCGGACTTACATTGACAAAAAAGGCACCATTGTCATCCCAGAGTCCCTGCTCACGAAGTTTGTTGATGTTGTTGCAGACGCTTTCAAAAATCCAGTAGCCTACCGGCATAATCATGGGTGAATTGGCGAGGATGTCGATAAAATCGCCTGCAGGAACTATCTGTGTACCACCGCGCTGCCAGCGCAGGAGGTTTTCAAAGTAACGGGCATTACCATGGCAATCGACGATAGCTTGGCTGTATAGCTCAAATTCACTACTTTTCAGCCCGCTACGCAGGCTACGCAGTACTTCAACCCGGTACTCGGCCTCCAGGCTAAGGGATTGATCATAGAAACAGATGCCCTTCCGACCATTTTGTTTGACTTGATACATCGCTAAATCAGCACTTTTCAAAATCTCGCCTGCGTTATCGGCGTTGCCATCGAAAAGTGCGATACCACCGCTGACGTCCAGATCGTATTTAATGCCTCCAACTTCGCAGAGATTTTCTCCAGTAGTCAGCAATTTGTCGGCGATTACCTGGCTACTTTTGACCGCCCCGTCGCGGGTTTTCCCCAGGCCTTCTAGCAATACAACAAACTCGTCACCACCAAATCGGGATACGGTATCGTTATGTCTGACCATGGGTTGTAATTTTTTACCAAATTCCTGGAGTACGATATCGCCGACATCGTGGCCCTGGGTATCGTTAACATCCTTAAAGTGATCCAGATCAAGAAATATCAATGCTGAGAACTGTTTGGTTTGTTTGTTGCGTGCAATGGCATTATCAATTTTTTCCATCATCTGACGACGGTTGGGAAGTCCGGTAAGATTGTCAAAATTGGCCTGATTTTTGATGACTTCCTCTGATTCCACTTGTGTTGAAATATCTTCTACGAAAGAGGTGATGCCAATTGCTGCGCCATCTTTGCTCAATGCAGAATCATGCCATTCGCAATGAACGGAATAGCCATCCTTATTAATACATGCCTGAACACTTCGCTGACCTTTTTCAGTTCGCCATGTCGCGCGCCACTTGTCTTTCATTTTTTTAATATCTTCTTCTAAAAAAATTAATTCGAGTGATTTGCCAATTGCTTCTTCGGCCTTGTAGCCAAAAATAGATTCGGCACTGGGATTCCAGCGAGTAATTATAAATTTTGGGTTCCATTCAATGGCAGCCAGGGGCGTGTTATTCCAGTGCTGATTAATAATAAAGTTTAATTCTTTCTCGTTTTTTGCAGATAACGCATGTTCACAACTTTCCTCTAAAGATCCCAGGACGTATCGTTTTAGTTCCATTATAAAAAATAGAATAACTCCGCCAAAGGGGACGATAACGACTATAAACTGATAAGGGATATATCCAAGATTAAAATGTAAAAAAACCAACGATGATATTATAGCTAAGCCAGAAGCGACGGCAGCTACGCGTGGATGAAAAAGATAAACCATACCGTAGGTGGCGGCTGCGCCCAGGGTCAAGGATATTCCGAGGTAGTCATTGGCCAGATTATTATTAAAAATAAACCAGTTGACTGATAACCAGATAAGGCCGTCGGAAACACCAAAAATCCATGTCTCTCTATTTAATGTTTCTAGGAAGGTACTATCGACCCCTTCGGTATGAAGTTCTTTTTTTAGATTAAAAGTGATAATACTTCGTGCGCCCACAATGGTGATTATCGCTATACACCAGAGCATAAAAACTAAATCGGAAATCTCGATAATCTGTGTAATGGAGAAGGCGAAAAGTAATAATGCAATTACGGCCGCTAATGTGGTGCCTAAGGTCAAGTGCCGCAATGACAGCGTAGCAACGTCCTGTTCTAATTTGTCTTCCCATTTTCTCATTGGTGCATCCATGATACGCGCTTTAAATAGTTTGCCGGACTGGTGAATGTGCAGAATAGTGTACAAACCGCCGCCATGGATCAGTTGCGGCAGGATTTATGGATAGACGGTAATTTTGAGTGCTTAAACACCAAAATATGCGAACTGCGTCACAACTTAGATGGGTAACGCGTCAAGCCGAATAAGGCTCGAAAAGCGAAGTCTTCAATGGAAAGGAGATGCCGGTCTACCTTGCCGAAACACTCAGCTGCATAAGCTTTCTTTTAAGCGAGTTATCTGTGTTTACAGAAAGGCTATATGCCAGCTTAGCGGTTTAACGACAGCTAATGGTAGAATACGGCGTTTCGAGGCTCTTACGTGCGGTTGCCGCCGCGGAACTCCGTCATAATAATCAACTTATAGTCTGTACGTCTAAATGGGTGTTGAACGTCCTTTACATCATGGCGTTTGTCCCTTCGTATGGGCTGTGGTTGTGGATCACTTACTGGCTGGTTGCAGACAGTGTCCGGGGGAAAGTCGTTTGGCGGTCGAAAGGAGACACAGTCTAAAGATATGACGAAAAGTGAGCGCTAAGCTCCAATAACATTGAGAGGTGAAGCAGTTAGATGAACAAGAGATGTTTTATGGGTGCCGGGTTAGGACTTGCCCTGGTAGTGATGGTCGGTAGTTTTTCAATGGGGAGTCTCGGAGAAGAGGCGCCGAGTTGGCGGTCGGTCGAAAACTTGCTGCCCCATGAGCTTGATCGGCTTGATCTCCGTGGCCCCGGCCCCCGGGATAGAAACATATCCTACATACCTGCTGAACCCTACCCATTTTCGGCACCTTTTACCGTTGAAGAGATCGCGTATCGCGCGATGGAATTCACCCAGCACGCCCGCTGGTCTAGCATTATCGTTGATGTCTATGGCTCTATGACCGGTGCGGGTTACATGGATCAGGGAGTGACAATTACCTATAAACAGTGGGTGGCGGATACCGCGGGGGTTCAGGGCCAGATCAAGACCGCGGTTGGGGACCCCTATCTAAGAATGATCCACCATTTTACTTATCCGCCGCGAATAGCCGGCCAGCAACACATGTGGTACGTAAAACGTTCTGACCAGGCATTGAAGGCCCGTCTAGATATGTTTGTCTACACGCCCGGTCTCCGGCGTGTGCGCAGAATTCCGCAGCCCCAGCGAGACGTACCTTTTCAAAATAGTCCACAATCTTTTGACGT
>CALLDA010000175.1 GCA_937998635.1 uncultured Pseudomonadales bacterium | reverse complement strand
TTCTGCACCGGCATTATGTTCCCGATATATACATTTTAGCCCACTAAAACTATTAAATTTACGGGGTAAACCATATCGGCGAGGAATAGGCGCGCTCCTGAGTAAGCATGGGAATGTTTTCGTCCATTCTTACACCAAAACGTTTGGCCTCGTAGGCAGTCCAACGTGGAGTAGGTATTTCAATCGCACGGGCATAATAAAAAGCTTTTTGTGCTGCATCGAAAGCAGGATCATGCCAAACCGTCATCAGCTCAGACGCACCGATAGTATTGGTCCAGGTGGCGTTTTCAACATCGACAGTGTTACCCACGGGCGGTAACTTGCCACTCTTATTTACCTGCCTGTCACCCGACCAGGCCACGTCGTAAACTTTCTCATGGGTGACGCCGTCATTATCAAGCCAGCCTTTGATAATTTGAATTCGATCAAGATTGCCACTCACTGGATCCTTTCTAGCTCCGATTAAAAAGGAAGGTGCCTTCCCCTTTGGGCCACCGGTTAGATCTCCACCCATGGGCACGCCTTTGGAATATCCCACGTTGCCCAGCTCTCTGACCAGTGCGTCATTTGCTTCAAAATCCCAACCCCCAAAAAATCTCAGCCTAATCCGGGGTCCGGTTGTAGCGTAAATCTCCTTGCGTTTCATGGCGTCGAAAATCGCTTCACGGGTATTTTCAATTGCCCAAACGGCAGAGTAGCCAGAAGAAACCTGATACCAGCCTGGCCAAATCATCTTATCCAGGCGGGCGACGTCCGTCTTCCATCGGTCGGGATTCGGCTCAGATGCAGCATGCTTACCGTAGTAATTATTTTCCTCAGCCGTCGCCAGACCGGTATGGCTATCCGTGGCGCCCTGGAAACCAAATTTATAGGGATTAACCCCCAGTTTTGCTTCATGTATCAGGCCATTTTTAAGCGCTTCACGAGCATATTCATATTGAAACATGGAAGTTTCTTTTGGCGTTTGCCCCATATTTCCGTAGTCCCAATTTTCATAATCCGCAAACTCGTCGGTAGGGGAAAGAAACGGGTGCGCCTCTCCATCGCCCTTTATTTGGGTCACTTCATACAGTGGTTCCCAACGGATACGTGTTTTCGCATAATCTGCGGTAATGGGCTGGTTTGTTGCCGGATTGATGTCAGGAAACATAATGCCATTGCTCACATTCGCGTTATGCGCGATGGCCATCACCTGTCCACCGGTCTTTTCTTCGTAGGCAGCAAGCCACTTCCACAAGTCCTCGGGGTCAAAGCTTTCAGCAACGGTAAAGGGCAGCACCTGATTGGCCTTATCAGCCCCATCGCGAAAAATAACGTTTCGGTGCAAGTTGTTGCCATTGGGCGTCGAGGTCCACTCATAACCTATCATCGCGCTAAACTTTCCCGGTTCATTGGCATATTCCGCGGCGGCTGTTGATTGCTGCCAGATATTACTTAAAAACTTTTTGTCCTTGAGTACTTCGGGAGTTTTGCCGCCGATGAACGTTAACGCGGCTTCAAGAACTGCATCTGTGCCTTCTTGGCCCCCTTTGTTGATTTTGTCGTGCCATTTTTTTAGTTCAGGGTAAGCCATCAGATCCGGATTACCCGCAATAATCTCGTTCATCCCACCCATGGCATCAGAGTGATCAGTCACCACGAGCCAGTCCAGTGGTCTGGATAATTTGACTGGAATTCCGCCGGAAGATGTCACCTCCTCTCCCCTGGCAAATCTAAAAGCATCGGCCGGCGTGAGAATAACTTTCCAACCTCTAGCGTCTAACGACATAGTAGTATGTACATGTGTGTCTCCCCACAAGGGTTCCTGCGGGAAATTCCTCTCAGCATAGGGCGAGTAGGTTTGTGTTTTATACGGCGCGTTAGGATCCTTTTTGCTCTGTCCCGATACGTAACTTGAATCTGCCGCACACGAGACTCCCGTGTAGAACCCGATCAATGCAGACAATAGCAATAGCTGGTTTTTTTTAATCATCTAGGCGTATCCCGTTTGTTTAATTTATTGTCGCTTCTGGTCATACATCAACACACTGGGAGAGCAAGCGAGAACCCCCCTCTCCTTTTATCCTTCCCTTACGGCGTGTACCAGATTGGCGACGAGTAAGCGCGCTCCTGCGTGATCATGGGGATAGACTTATCCATTTCTACCTCATAGCGATTCGCTTCATATGCCGTCCAGCGTGGGGTCGGTATTTCGATAACGCGAGCATAGTAAAAGGCCCTTTGGCTGGCATCGAAATCAGGATCAGACCACACTGTCATCAGTTCGGAAGCACCTATAGTATTTCTCCACGTAGCATTTTTAACGTTGACAGTGTTACCGACTGCGGCCAGTTTTCCCTCGTTATCAAGGGCACGGGCTCCCGACCATGCCGCTTCATAAACTTTTTCGCGGGTATTTCCCTTATCATCCAGCCAACCCTTGATAACCTGAATCCGGTCGAGATTTCCGCTTAATGGATCTCTTTTTGCACCGATCAGGAATGAAGGCGCACGGCCCCATGGTCCACTTGTCAGATCACCGCCCATTGGCACGCCTTTGGAATAGCCAACGTTGCCCAGCTCCCTCACTAGTGCGTCGCTATCTTCAAAATTCCAGCCACCGAAAAAGCGCAAATTAATTCGTGGCCCGGTCGTTGCGTAAATTTCCTTACGTTTCATGGCGTCGAAAATAGCTTCACGGGTGTTTTCTGTAGCCCACACCGCAGAATAACCAGAAGACACCTGAGACCATCCCGTCAATACCATATCTTCAATGCGCCCGACTGGAGTACGCCAACGCGTTGGACTGGGCTCGGTAGCCGAGTGTTTACCAAAATAATTATTCTCTTCAGCGGTTGCTAACCCGGTATGGCTATCAGTGGCGCCCTGCAAACCAAATTTGTAGGGATTGGTTCCCAGTTGGGCTTCATATTTCAGGCCATTTTTAAGTGCTTCACGAGCGTACTCAAACTGGAACATGGAGGTTTCTTTGGGATCTGGACCCATATTGCCTTGATCCCAGGTTTCGTAATCAGCAAATTCATCAATGGGAGAAAGAAAAGGGTGCGCCTCCCCATCGCCCTTGATTTGCGTCACTTCATACAGCGGTTCCCAGCGGATTCTCGATTTTGCGTATTTTGCTGTAATAGCCTTTCCTGTCGCAGGGTTGATGTCAGGAAACATAAGGCCATTGCTCATATTGGCGTTATGGGCGATCGCCATCACCTGACCACCGGTTTTTTCTTCGTAGGCGGCCAGCCACTTCCAAAGATCTTCTGGGTTGAAACTCTCCGCCACTGTAAAAGGTAAGACTTTATTCGCTTTATCAGCACCATCACGAAAAATAACATTGCGATGCAAATTGTTACCGTTTGGCGTCGAGGTCCATTCATAACCGATGATTGCTGAAAATAAACCTGGTTCATTTGTGCTATCAGCAGCCGCCGTCGATTGCTGCCAGATGTTGCGTAAAAACTGCTTCTCCAATAGCACTTTTGGCGTTTTTCCGCCGATAAAGGTACGGGCCACTTCCACCACGGCATCACTGCCTTCCTGTCCGCCTTTGTTTATCTGCTCATGCCAGGCTTTGATTTCTGGATAGGCCATCAGCTCTGGATTACCGGCTACGATTTCGTTCATCGCACCCATCGCGTCAGAGTGGTCAGTGACGACCAACCAATCCAGGGGTCTGGATAACCTGACTGGGATACCACCGGTTGAAATAAGCTCCTCTCCCTTTGCGAATCGAAATGCGTCGTCCGGAGAAAGAATCACCTTCCAGCCACGGGCATCCAGCGACATGGTGGTATGAACATGCGTATCGCCCCACAGAGGCTCTACAGGAAAATTCCGCTCCGCATAAGGAGAATAAGTCTCGGTTTTATAGGGCTTGTCCGAATCGCTTTTACTGGCGTTGGACACATAGCTCAAATCCTTAGCTGAAGACATCTTCGACAACCCCAGGCTAGACAGCGCTACGACAAACACCGCAACCACTATTTGAGTATTCATTGATGCACCTCTTTTGGAGATTTTTTAGCACTATCAGGTAACTTTTCTAGCAAAAAAGACTAGTCACGGGCTTATTATTTGTCTAATGCAATGTTTGCATTAATTTGATACGGTTTACGCATGATAGAGTCAAAATTGCTTCGCAACGCATTAACCCTCGCCGAGAAAAAAAATTTCGCGCGAGCGGCCAACGCTCTCCATATAAGCCAGCCGACATTGACCAGGAGTATTCAATTACTGGAATCCAGAGTTGGCGAACAGCTATTTGATCGCCTGACGAGTGGCGTCGTAGCCACACAAGCGGGTGAAATTGTTTTGAAACACGCGCGAATAATTCTGAATTCGGCTGCAGCAATGCAGGAAGAAGTCGACCGACACCAGGGACTGCTTCACGGTCTTTTACATGTTGCGAGTGGACCCTATGTTGCTAGCTCCCTACTCGCGCCTGCAATAGCTCAATTTATTAAGAAATACCCTTATATAGAAATTGACACCGTCGTAGACGAGTGGAGCCAGCTCCCCTCTAGAATGCTTAGAGAAGGCTTTGATTTTGCGCTGGGAGAAATCAGCGAGCTTGAAGAACCGAACAACTTTGATTGCCTGGAGTTAAACCCACATCCGGTCTTTTTATTTTGCAGGAAAGGACATCCCTTGCTTGGCCAGCGCGATCAATCGATGCTTAAAGCATTGCCAAACTTCCCACTGGTATCACCAACCATACCTAAACGCTCCTCTCTGCTAATTGATAAGTTATTTTCTGCTGACAGGGGGGACGAGCCTGAGGCAACACAATGTGCAAATATCACCATCGGTGATCAAGCAATGATTAAAGCGCTGATAATGCAAACCGACGGCATCGGCATTGGTAGCTACGGCACTTTAGCGACAGAATTAAACGCCGGTCTTTTTAGTGTAATTCCCATACGTTTTCGAGAGCTGGCCACGCAATACGGCATAGTAAGAAGAAAGGGACTTTCCCCATCACCGGCAGCACTCGCTTTAATCGATTTACTGGTACAGATCGATAACGAGCAATGCGTTTCCGAACAAGGATTAATAGATTCTCTTGGCAAACCAAGAACTTTAAAAACTCTGGGTTTCTGACTTTTCTTTTTAAACAATTCGCGAATCGGTTTTGCCCCAGTAACGATCTTTAATCAGCCGTTTATAGAGTTTACCGGTAGGTAAACGTGGTAACTCTTCCATAAAGTCGACACTTCTTGGACATTTGTAATGGGCGATGTGCTCTCTTGCATAGGCCAGAATCTCCGCAGCCAGCTCGTCGTCGCCGTCAACGCCGTTTGCCGTTTGCACTATGGCTTTGACCTCCTCGCCCATTTCTTCATTGGGCACACCGATCACCGCGACGTCGGCAATCTTGTCGTGCATCACTAGCGCATCTTCAATTTCCTGTGGATAGATATTCACGCCGCCAGAAATAATCATAAAAGTGGCGCGGTCGGTGAGATATAAAAAGCCATCCTCATCCACATAACCGACATCACCGAGAGCGCTCCAGTTGTTATGTTGTGGATGCTGAGAATCTTTGGTTTTACCTTCATCGTTATGATATTTAAACGACATTTTTGGCAGCTCAAAATAAACCAGACCGGCCTCGCCGGTGGGCAGCTCCTTACCATCGTCATCGCAGATATGCAGAATGCCCAGTATCGGTTTACCCACCGTGCCGGGATGGGCCAGCCATTCTTCAGGACGGCAGTGAGTCAGACCGTTCAGTTCGGTACCGCCGTAGTACTCGTAGATTATCGGCCCCCACCAGTCGAACATCTGCCGTTTAATGCCTTCTGGGCAAGGTGCCGCAGCGTGAACCGCCACTTTGTGGGAGGATAAATCGTATTTAGTCCGCAGTTCGACAGGCATTTTTAGTATGCGGGTAAACATGGTCGGCACCCATTGGCTATGGGTCACCTTATATTTTTCGATGGCGGCCAGGGCACCTTCTTCGTTGAATTTCGGCATCATCACCACTGTGCCGCCCAGCGCCTGAATGCCTGTGCAAAAGGACAGCGGCGCTGAGTGGTACAAAGGTGCTGGCGACAGATAAACAGAATGCTCGGTAACTGCCCACAGCGCTTTTTGCATACCACCGACCGCTCCGGCATTGTCGGCAATCTTGTGCTTCGACATAGGCCGAATAATGCCTTTAGGTCGCCCGGTGGTGCCTGAACTGTAGAGCATAAACTGGCCCGCAGGCTCGTCGGCAAGGGCTTCGGCAGGATATTGAGCGATAGCGTCCTCGTAGGATTGATAGTCATCAACCACGCCATCGACCATCAGCCAGGTGTGACAGTTCGGCGCAAATTGATGCAGATTGCCGGCTACCTCGGACATGTTCCGGGACGACACAATCACCTCAGCACCGCAATTATCGAGAATGTAACCCGCTTCTTCGTCGGTGAGATACTGATTGATCGTCGTTAAATACAAGCCTGAACGCATCGCCGCCCAGATCACTTCAAAATAGCGCAGGTTGTTTTCCATAAAGATCGCCACGTGGTCGCCTGGGCGCAGACCCTTATCCCACATCAACTGGGCGAGCTGATTAGAACGATCATTTAATTCTTTGTACGTTGTGCTGGCGCCTGTGACCGCGTGAATCACTGCCGCTTTGTCTGGAAACTCCTGAGCCCATTTACCTGGATACATAGTTATTACTCCCCTTGCATTGCTTATATTTTTGTCATGCTGGCTTTAAGTTTTTTTCAACAAGCTAACTAAATTGCCACTAATTAAATGATGGTCTTATCCGATGGCTGCGATCCGATAAAACAGAATCATCGCGCGATCTGAACGTGAGATGATATCCGTCTGCTAAGCAAAAGCCTTAGTCTAAATCAACAACGGTCTGTAAAAACAGCATCACGGAAACCATATTACGTAATCTGTCGCCAAAGTCTGTCGCATGGCCCGTTTCATAAGCAGAGGGTTCAGGAGTCACTTCTCGGAACAAAATCACAGCTCATAGGCAACTCGGTCAAACCGCGAAAGCTAAGACTATCAAACCAGGCAGGTTCGCCGCCGAGCGTTTTCGGCTTGAGCATGCGCTGGGCAAAAATGGGGAAGGCAATTCGCCCCTCCAGTCTTGCCAGTGGTGCGCCAATACAAAAATGTATGCCATGACCAAAGGCAAATTGCCCTAAGGCTGTGCCGCTATTCGCCACGCGGCGGATATCAAAACGTTGGGGATCATCGAATATTTCAGGGTCGCGATTTGCCGCATTGATCATGGCAAATACCCGCTGGCCTTTTTTGACAACATGGCCACCAACCTCTATATCCTGACTGGCGACACGGGTCACTGCCGCGTTCGGGCCGTCGTAACGCAGCACCTCTTCGGTCGCCTGCTCACCCAGTTCAGGATGCACGCCCAGATCCTGCCACTGGTTCAGATGCTTCATAAAATAATACATGCCGGTACCCAGCATATTGCCAGTGGTTTCATGGCCAGCAAATAAC
>CALLDA010000174.1 GCA_937998635.1 uncultured Pseudomonadales bacterium | reverse complement strand
CGGACTTTGTTAAGAAAGTCGCGCCAGAGCACGTGGTGTATTCGGCAGGTTTTCATCATCATTTCGGACATCCGCACCCTTCAGTGATACAGAGATATCAGAGCCTTAAAGCCCAGCAGTGGTCAACGGCTCAATCTGGGGCGCTGAGTTTTTCATGGAGCGATAGTCATAATTTACAGCCAGGGCAGACCCGTGAATCCCTTCGCGGTTATTGGCAAGAGTCGTTTTGAGTGGCGCTTTGGTATGGTAAAGTGCAGCGATAATTTTTAAGGGGGATAGGCTTTGTTTGAGCTTTTAATTGCGGGCGGTTGGCTCATAGTGCCATTGCTGATTTGCTCTGTAGCGGTGGTGGTGATCAGTATCGAGCGGTACATCTCTTTACGTACCAATAAAGTGCTGCCTGAAAATCTGCTGGGGAAAGTCTGGGTATGGCTTAAAGAGCGGGATGTTACTAAAGAGAAGCTGATCGAGTTAAAGAATTCCTCTCCCCTTGGCAAAATCCTGGCCGCTGGCTTGAGTAATTCTGAGCATGGTCGTGAGGTGATGAAAGATAGTATTGAAGAGGCAGCTAATCAGGTCATCCATGACCTGGATCGTTATATCACTATCCTGGGTACCATTGCCGCCATCGCGCCCTTGATTGGCTTGTTGGGAACGGTGGTAGGCATGATTAAAGTGTTTACCGCTATTATGCTGGAAGGAACAGGGAATGCTGGCGTCCTTGCTGGTGGGATTTCTGAAGCACTAATTACCACGGCAGCGGGGCTGAGTGTTGCCATCCCGGCGCTGGTGCTACATCGTCATTTTGAGCGTCGTGTCGATACCCTGGTGATAGAAATGGAAGATCAGGCCATTAAGCTAGTTGATGCTCTTCATGGTGATCGTTTGCCGCCTGCTGAGGAGAACAAGACTCAGTGAAATTTCGGCGGCGAGTAAAGGTCGCGCAGGATGTCAATGTCACGCCACTGATCGATGTGGTCTTTCTGCTGTTGATTTTCTTTATGGTATCGACAACCTTTACCAAAGAGACGCATCTGGTGGTGAATTTGCCGGAGGCAGATGCTGCGCCAAGTGAATCTGTGCCCGATAGCATAGATATAGTGATTACTGCTCAAGGTAATTATTCCCTTAACGGCATCGCCCTCGTTAATCAACAAATTAAAACCCTTATAGCCGGTTTGAAACAATTGTCCACCGAGCCGCGCAGCGATACCGTGCTGACCATCACTGCTGATGCCAAAACACCACATCAGGCAGTGGTAACCGCGATGGATGCGGCTGGGCGACTGGGCTTTGTCAATCTCAGCATTCTCACCCAGGAACCCGCACAGGACGAATAGACAAATATCATGCCAGCAAGTGTTACCGCCAAAACATCCGGACTCCAGATTTACCTACGCTTACTCGCTTATCTAAAAGCATACTGGATAGTTTTCCTTGTCAGTGTCTTTGGCCTGTGGCTATTCAGTGCCATGCAAATCGCTTTTATCGATCTGCTAGGTTATTTGATCAACGTATTAACCGTGGTCACCGGGGAAGGGGGAATACCCGACGACCTGAATATGATGACTATCGATAGCGGTCTGACTGCACAGCTCGCCGAGCGCTTGTTAGCCGAAGGTGATGTGCTGGCTCAGAGCCGCGTGGCATTGCCTGCGATGTTGTTTTTACTTGCCCTGGTCAGGGGTTTTGGCTTTCTGCTGGGCAGCTACGGAATGGCCTATGTTTCCCAGTCGGTGGTGCATAATCTACGCAATGAGGTGTTTGAGAAGTACACCCGCATGCCGAGCATTTATTTTGATGGTCAGATGACTGGTCACATGGTTACGCAACTGACCTTTCATATACAGCAGGTAATGGGCGCCACCACCAAAGCCCTTACTGTAGTGATTCGGGAAGGCGCTCTGACAGTGGGTTTGCTGGCTTACCTGATCTACCTTAACTGGCGTCTGGCCGGCATTTTCCTGGTGATTATGCCGCTTATTGCGTTGATTGTTGGCACGGTCAGTAAGCGCTTTCGAAAGTTGAGTGGGCGTATTCAATCAGCTATGGGTGATGTCACCCATGTTTCTCAGGAGGCGGTGAGCGGCTACCGCGAAATGCATTTATATGGCGGCAAGGACTACGAGAGCAAACGTCTGTTTAAAGCCAGTCAGGTGAACCGCCGGCAAAATCTTAAACTGGCGGCAACTCAGGGTTTAAGCACACCCCTGGTACAAATGTTGTTGGCAGCGGCCCTGGGTGTGCTGATCTGGCTAGCGTTGACGCCGGAAATTCTGACCTCTATGTCTACGGGCGGATTCACGAAGTTTATTTTTACCGCCTCGCTGTTAGCCAAGCCAATCCGGCAACTAACTCAGGTGAATAGCACTATCCAAAAAGGTATAGCGGCCGCGACGACGCTTTTTTCGACCCTTGATCAAAAAGAAGAGGTCGATAATGGCCGCTATGAAGTTGATCGAGCGGTGGGTGAGGTGGTCTTTGAGGACGTTGGCTTTCGTTATCTGGATGAGGGTGAAGAGGTATTGCAGGGCATTAATCTGGTCGCCAGGCCAGGCGAGACGGTGGCTCTGGTCGGCTCCTCAGGTAGCGGAAAAACCTCTTTGGTAAGCCTGATCCCGCGTTTTTATAATTATCATTCCGGTCGAATATTATTGGATGATCGGGAAGTCACGGGCTATTCCCTGATCAATTTGCGCAAGCAAGTGGCTTTGGTGAGCCAACAGGTGACGCTGTTTAACGAT
>CALLDA010000173.1 GCA_937998635.1 uncultured Pseudomonadales bacterium | reverse complement strand
CAAAGCCAGGCTCATGGGCCAATGGAACAGGGCTTTGGTGGGCCGAAAGGTTTCCTCATCCTGAGCAACGGGTTCCAGCTCATCCAGTTTGGCGTAGATACGGGCGAGATCGTCAGGGTTGCGAGCGCGGAAATATTGCCCACCGGTGAGCTGGGCAATGCTGGTTAGTGTTTTCTCATCAAGATCGGCGGATGGGTTAATTCGGCGGGTGCCAAATAGCGTACGACGCAATATTTCATCGGCACCGACACCGATGGTATAAATCTTGACGTGGTAGGCGGCAGCCAACTGGGCAGCTTTGAGGGGTTCGACTTCACCGGAAGTGTTTGCGCCGTCGGTTAACAGTATGACCACGCGGGCATTTTCAGGGCGATCCTTGAGCCGTTTTACCGATAGGCCAATAGCATCACCAATGGCCGTACCCTTGCCAGCGAAGCCGATGAGGGCCTCCTGTAATAGAGTATTAATGGTAAGTCTATCAAAGGTGAGTGGTGCCTGGAGATAGGCATTACTGCCAAACAGCACGAGACCAAGCCGGTCACCACTACGGCGTTGGACAAAATCGCCGACCACAGATTTGACCACGGTGAGCCGGTCGATGAGTTTATTACCGACCTTCATGTCGGCCTCTTCCATACTCCCGGAAATATCGACAGCCAGTAATAAATCCCGGCCAGTAGTAGGTAGCGCGATGGGCTCACCAATCCACTGGGGGCGACTAGCTGATACCACGAGGGCAAGCCATATCAAGGTCAGCAATGCCCAGCTTAACCAGTGCTTAATGCCAGCAGCACTTGGCGAGCTATCCTCGCTAACATCACCATAACCAGGGACGAGCAGTGCTGCACTTTGCCTGCTTACCGGCTTACGCCACCAACGGTATAACCACGGCAGGGGTGCCAGGCTCAGCATCCAGGGCCAGATTAAAGTTAGCATCGTTGCACACCGCGCTTTAAGTAACGCCTTGCGGCGGTGTAGAGTTGTTCGGTTTGATCATTTTTTAGCGGCTCCGGATTTTGTTGGTAAAGAAGCCCTTCGATATCCGCAAGACAAAGAAGTTTTGAGAGATCACCGCCGACACTCTGGTCGAGCATGTTGAATACCTGGCCTGAGCTAATAGCTTTGAGCTGATGATCTTCATGTTCCTGAGCGAGGTTATCAGGAGCGACTTTTGAAGTATCGTTTTTAGCATTGTTACCAGGATTATTCAGGCCGCTACTGAGGTTACTACTCGGATTACTGCTTAGATAGGCGCGCCGAACAAGCGTAAATAGACTTTCTACAAATTGACGATCATCATTTTTTAATTGGTAGCTTTCCCAGCATCGGGTGAGCAGATCCTGAGCCTGTCGGCGGAAATACCGTTGCCGCCGCCGTCTGACTAAATATCGGATGGTGAATACAATCGACACCAGTAGGAGCAACGTTAATATCCACCAACCCGGTGCTGGGGGCCACCAGCCAATGGCTTCGGGCAGGTGAATATCCCGTAATTGCGCGAGGGGATCCTGATTCAACGGGACCTCCTCCGGGCGGCTCGGTTACCGTAAACGGTTTGCAGCAGGGGTATCACAGCCTGTCCGGTGCGGATGGGTAAATAGGTGGCGCGCAATTTAGCGGCAGTTTGTTCCAGTGTTTTAGCTTGTTGTTGTTTGCGTAGCTCAAAAGCTTTGCGGAGCTTGGTATCACGGGTGTTAAGCGTGAAGCGACGTATGCCATCGCTGACCGAATAAGTCCCGGCCGGGGGCAGGGTGATGTCCAGGTCATCGCGGATATGACAGAGCGTCACATCGCAGTGTCGGCTCAGTTCAAAGAGGTGACGCTCACCATCCCGATCAAAATCAAAGAAGTCACTGACGATGACCACTGCAGAGCCAGGATGGGCGACCCGGCGAGTGTGTTCGATAATTTGAGTCAGTGAATAATTGTCCGGCTGGCGATGAACCAGCGAGGCACTGGTATCGGCAAGGGTTTTAATCAGTTGCAGGACGCTGTGGTGACTGCGCCTGGCTCTAATGTCTCGTTGGCCTGTGGGCGCAAAGACCAGACCGCCGATACGGTCGCCCGCATTTAAGGCTGCCCAGGCCAGCGCGGCAGTGACTTCGCAGGCGATGACGGATTTGGTTTTCTGGCTACCGAAAAACATGGTTTGGCGCAAATCACATACCAGCATCACCGGGCGTTCACGTTCTTCGCGAAACACTTTGGTGTGGGTTTGGGTGGTGCGGGCAGTGACGCGCCAGTCGATTGTGCGACCGTCATCGCCGGGTTGATAAGGTCGCACTTCGTCAAAATCCATGCCCCGACCACGGAGCTGCGAGCGATGTCCGCCAGCCATAATCGCCCGGGGTGGCATGCGAGGAAACAGGGTCAGTTCTTTGGCAGCATGGCGCAGGCGCACCAGAGTCGCCGTTGAGGCTGCAACGTTGGGTGGCAACTGGTCTGGAAGACCCCTTGTCGGATTTAGTGCCGGACTTGGAGTCGGAGTCGGCTTACCAGAGCTCTTGTCAGAAATTCCTGGCTCGGGCATATCAGGCGGAGGGCACGCTCGCAATTAATGCGTCGATGACCTTGTCTGCGGTGACACCGTTGGCCTCGGCCTCAAAACTCAGGATCAGACGGTGGCGAAGTATGTCCGGGGTGACGGCTCGAATATCGTCGGGAGTCACGAAATCCCGGCCATCAAGCCAGGCGTGGGTGCGACTGCAACGGTCGATGGCGATGGTGGCGCGGGGGCTGGCACCGTATTCGAGCCAGGAGCCTAGCTCCTCACCATAGGCTTCGGGCTTGCGCGTGGCATTGATTAGCTGGACTAAATATTCTTCAACATTGTCAGCCATGTACACACCTAACACCGTTTTTCGTACGGCTAATATAGTCTCTGCGCTGACCTGGGGTGGCTCGCTTACTGCTTCGCCAGAGGCTTCGTTGCGAACCAGTTGTAAAATCTTGTGCTCGGCTTCCGGACCGGGGTAGTCGACTTTCACATGCAACAGAAAGCGGTCCAGTTGGGCTTCGGGCAAGGGATAGGTGCCTTCCTGCTCAATGGGATTTTGCGTGGCCATCACCAGGAACAGTTGGGGTAAGGGGTAAGTGTTGCTACCGACGCTGACGTGTCTTTCGGACATGGCTTCGAGGAGGGCAGACTGCACTTTCGCCGGTGCTCGGTTAATCTCATCGGCGAGGATCAGATTGTGGAAGATAGGCCCAGCCTGAAACTCAAAACTACCGTGTTCGGGTCGATAAATATCACTGCCGGTAATGTCGGCAGGCAGAAGATCCGGCGTAAACTGAATACGCTGAAAATCCCCTTCGATGGCCGTCGCCAGGGTGTGAATGGATTTGGTTTTAGCGAGGCCTGGTGCACCTTCTACCAGAAGGTGACCATCAGCCAGCAGGGCCATTATTAGCCTGCGGGATAATGTTGGTTGGCCGACGATGCATTCGTCAAGATAGTGGAGGAGTGATTGTATTTGTTCGAAGTGACTACTTTCGTTCATCGTCTAATGTCAGATCCTGTAACTGTCGAATGGCAATGGGTATTTTGGCAGCGCCGATTGTAATGGGTCTACTGGCTCATGGGTGAAAATTGTTACTAAAGTAATAAATGATAATTTTCTTGCCTGCTTATGACGAGTCGGTTTTATATTGGTTCCCTTGATTAAGGTCTGGTTTCATCTCAGCGCTTTTGTTGAGTTCACCTGCTACCGGCGTGACTTGCCCGAGGCCTTGATTTATCCTTGCCGCCCTTATCCTGATCATTCTAATTAAAGCGGAGGCACTATGTATCGCATTGCGCGTGCCGCGCTGTTTCAGTTGCCGCCGGAAAGCTCTCATCATCTGTCGCTCGCCAGTATTTCTGTCGCTGAACGTGTGGGCCTGTTGCGGGCTTATACAAAGGGCCGACCACAACAGCCCATCAAGGTGATGGGTCTCGATTTTGTTAATCCTTTTGGCCTGGCCGCTGGGCTTGATAAAAACGGCGATTACTTTAATGGGCTGGGGGCGCTGGGTTTTGGCTTTATTGAAATCGGCACCGTTACACCACGGCCCCAGCCAGGTAATTCTAAGCCGCGCTTGTTTCGGCTGCCCAAACACCAGGCCATTATCAATCGAATGGGTTTTAATAATCTCGGTGTTGATCATCTTGTAGGGCAGGTTAAAGCCCGCCGATACGAGGGTGTTCTGGGTATCAATATTGGTAAGAACTTAAGCACCCCGGTCGCCGATGCGGTAGACGATTACAGCATCTGCATGGACAAGGTCTATGCCCATGCAGATTACATCGCCATTAATATCAGCTCGCCCAACACGCCGGGGCTGAGAGACTTGCAAAACAAAGAACAACTCGAAGCTTTGCTCAGCGCATTGAAAGACAAGCAGGCCGGTCTCGCCGATCAACATGGTCGCTATGTTCCCCTGGCAGTGAAGATTGCGCCGGACCAAAGCAGCGAAGCATTGGGCGAGTTGGCCGAGGTGCTGATGAATAATCAAATCGATGGCGTTATTGCAACGAATACCACAGTGTCACGAGTGGGTATGGAGAGTCATCGTTATGGCGGTGAGCAGGGGGGTTTGAGTGGCGCACCTCTGGAAAGTAAAGCAACCCAGGTGGTCGGCGAGCTGGCAAAAATATTAGACGGTGCTTTACCCATTATTGGAGTAGGTGGCATAAATAGCGGCGCAGATGCGGCGAAGAAAATAGCCGCTGGAGCGAGCCTGGTGCAGATCTACAGCGGCTTTATCTACCGTGGCCCTGGCTTAATCAAGGAAATGGCTGAGGCCATCGATAAGGTTTCACCTTGATCGCCAGGCTTTGAACTTAAATCCTGCTAACACGCTTATCCAGGCTTGCGCCCAGGCCTTATCTCCCAGGCCTTCCTCCCAGACAAATTACCGCTAAATAGTTTAGATGTAAGTTTTGATGTTTAAAAAGTCAGTGCATGGCCATTATTTTCTGTTGGCTGGTTTGGGTGCTCATGCCGTCGAGATGATCGTCATGGCCCTCCTGCCAGCCATTGAGCCATTCCCGTGCGGTCAGGGTGCCTTCCTGAAAAGGACAACCCTCTTCGGATCGGCCCTGGTAACCTACCTGGTAACCTTTGCTGTACGCACGTTGGGATATGTCTCGTTTTTGTCTTTTCATTTAGCCGTACTCCGTCGCTTTAAAAGGTAAACTGTGTTTTTTTTAGAATTAAGGTTTTTAGAACTATGGTTTTTTAGAACAATGGTTTTTTAGAAGAGACCAGCCTGCGGTTTGTATCAAATTGCGCTGATGCTGGTTTGGGTTTATCAATTTTAAGCTGAGCTCAGTTCACCAAATCGAAGTGGGTCTGTCGAGCGTTTTGTTAGTCTAAGGCCTCGGGGTTTTAATACTCTGGGGTAATCAAAGACCTAGAGTAAATTATGCTATCTAGCTGG
>CALLDA010000172.1 GCA_937998635.1 uncultured Pseudomonadales bacterium | reverse complement strand
GAGCCGACGAAATCAGGGTGGCTGGACAGGGGATATAAAGAGTTACCTTCGGTGTAGAGACGGCTTTCCAGATCATTAACTTTACGATCATAAAGTTTATCCAGCCAGAGCACTGCTTGTTTGGTCTCGCCCGCTTTTAATAGCAGTTCAGCCAGGTAATACCACTGGTAATGGTTATGGCATTGTAAACGGACAATTTCCCGCTGCACTTCGATGGCTTTATCTAGTTTATTATCCGCCAGCAGCTTACCTTGATCATGAAACATTGCTTGCAAGCCTGGCCAGGCTTCACTGCCCAGGAAAGCAGGAGAAACACAATCCTGATCCTTTTCAACAGCAAAGCCGTATCCTGCATGGAAGAACAATAGAACCATCAGTATGGCGACGGATAGCGCTCGACACAGGTGCAGGTTGAGCGATTCAGGGGGTATCAGGCGTTTTATCATTTCAGTTCCCTGGCAAAGCGCTTAGAAGCACAGTTCGGAATAAATAGTTCGCAAGAAAATAGTAATGCAATCACAGTCCTATTATCACCCGAATAAACCTGATAGATGAGTAAAGGTGATCGGGGTATCATAAAGTCAAACCATAACTAAAACCCTATAGTGTAAACGTGCTCGTCTGTCCGCGCCGCACTATGCCTTCTGAGAATCTAGCTATGTCATCGCCACCAGCATTGCCCCAGGTCACCCGAACTTACCAGAACCATCATGTCGACAGCACCCGCTGGAATCTCTTCAAATCTCGAGCTGACGATATCGTCATTGCCACCACCCAAAAATCCGGCACTACCTGGACACAGAAAATTGTCTCGCTACTGATTTTTCAGGATGAGGAACCACCGGGTCCGTTTCATGACATTTCGGTTTATGTGGATATGCGCCTGTCGTCAGACGAGCAACTGGCGGAAACCCTGGAGGCACAAAACCATCGGCGCTTTCTTAAAACCCACCTGGCCCTGGATGGCTTTCCCTTCCACCCGGAGGTAAAACATATCTTTGTCAGCCGGGATGGTCGTGATATGGCTATGTCTCTGTGGAATAATTATGTGAATTATTCTCAGGGTTTTCTCGACATTATTGCCAATTACCCCGGTCGAGTTGGCGCACCCTTCCCCCTTTCCGATGGCGACATCCACAAATTCATCAACGAGTGGATTAACCGAGGCTGGTTCGAATGGGAAAGCGACGGCTACCCCTACTGGTCACAACTTCATGCGGTGAAAACCTGGTGGGAATACCAGAATTTACCGAATATATTATTTGTTCACTATGCCGATTTATTAAAAGACAGGGCCGGTCAGATTCAACGTATCGCTGATTATCTCGACATTAAAGTGACACCCGAATATCTAAAACAAATCACTGAACAATCATCCTTTGATTCAATGAAGGAAACGGCTGACGATGATATTCCTATGGCCAAAACTTTCTTTGATGGTGGCTCCAACACCTTTGTCAACAAAGGCACCAATGGCCGTTGGAAGGATGTTTGGACCGCTACCGAGCTAGCCGACTATGACAAGCGGGTAAAGCAGGTATTGACGCCGGATTGCGCCCGTTGGCTTGAACACGGTGGAATAGTCGATTGAGTAACTATTGAGCGACTCAAGCAGGGATATAAAAATATGAATAATCGTCAATGGAAGATCGCCAGGACCCCGATGGAAGGTTGGCCAACAGAAGGTGATTTTGCATTTTCCACTTCTAAGGCACCAGAACCGGGCCAGGACCAATTTAGCGCCCAAACCATTTACCTGTCGATGGATCCTTACCAATGGGTCAGACGCCGCACTGGGGCCGATGCCATTGGCGATGTCTGCCATGGCCGCACCGTCTCCCAGGTGATTAAGAGCCGGCTCGACGGTTATCAGGAAGGCGATCTGATATTTAACACCAACGGCTGGCAGGATTATGGCCTCACCGGCAAAAACATTTCCGTGTTCGACTATATGTTCCCCCGCAAACTTGACCCCCAGCTAGCGCCTATCTCCACCGCCATTGGCGTATTGGGCATGCTGGGGCTCACCGCCTATGCAGGTGTTTATCTACAGTGCCAACCACAGCCCGGTGAAACCGTTGTTGTTTCGGCAGCCTCCGGTGGCGTCGGCCAAAACGCGGGGCAAATAGCCAAAATAAAAGGCTGCCACGTTATCGGCATTACTGGCTCCGAAGAAAAATGTCGTTTTGTTACCGACACCCTGGGCTTTGATGGCGCAGTGAATCACAAAGATGAATGCCTCACAGAACAACTAGCCGCCACGTGCCCCGATGGTATCGACATCTATTTTGAAAATGTCGGTGGTAAGGTCTTTGATGCCGTTAAGCCGCTGCTTAACAAAAAATCCCGCATTTCCCTGTGCGGATTAATTTCAATGTACGGCAGCGATGATCTGGGGCCTATGCTGGCCACCGTTCACGAGGGGTGGAAAAAATCAGCGCAAGCGGTATTCGCTAAACAAGGGGTTACCGTACACAGCCTCGCCGTGGGAAATTTTGTTAAAGATTACGAAGCCCAGTTCCTGTCAGAAATGGGTGCCTGGGTTAAAGATGGCCTGATTAAATATAAAGAAGATATCTGGCAGGGACTCGAGAATACGCCGACAGCATTTTCAGCCATGCTATCCGGCGGAAACTTTGGTAAAACCATGATTCAGGTAAGTGATGACCCCAGTGCTAATGAATTAGTTAAATAGCTGCGTAGCAATGAAAGTGTGCTGGGATCATCTACCACACGCCGTAGTCCGGTACTGGTTTTCTACCTGGCGCTCTAAATAATAGCTGGCATAAAAAAACCATCATCAAAGTGATGATGGTTTTTAATCTCCCGCTTACGCGGGAGTATAGGTTTGCTTTAGGAATTAGCTAGCTAAAGAAAAACCTTCATAACCCTTAGCGACTACTTCTTCACACTCCTCACGGTAGGTTTTAGTACCCGCTATATAAGGCATAAAGCCTCGTGGTTTGCCTTCGATATTAGTACCGAGATACCAGGAATTACAGGTCGGGGCATTCATCATTGAACCCTGTGCGGCCTCATTGACGTGCTCAACCCAGGCATCTTCAGCCTCCAGGGTAGGTTCGATAGTTTTGATATTGTTTTCCTCCAAATACGCCATGCAGTTATCGATCCACTCGACGTGTTGCTCGATAGAGTGCAATACATTACTCACGACTGAGGGGCTACCTGGACCGGTGACGGTGAAGAAATTGGGAAAACCAACACTTTGCAGGCCCATGTACATACGAGGTCCATCTTCCCACTTTTCAGCCAGAAGCTGGTTATCGCGACCACGAATATTCAGGCGTTTAATGGTGCCCGTCATGGCGTCGAAGCCTGTGGCATAAACCAGAACATCGAATTCGTACTCGGCGTTATTGGTACGCAAACCTTTGGCAGTGACCTCTTCGACGGTGTTCTCGCGGAGATCAACGATGGACACATTGTCCTGTTTAAAGGCAGCATAGTACTCGGTGTCAATTACCGGGCGCTTGCAATGCAGAGGGTAGTTTTTCGGCGACAATGCATCGGCTTTTTGCTCATCACCAAGGATTTCGTGCAGGTGCTCGCGATATAGCTCGCAAGCAATTTCATTGGCTTCAGTATTAAAGTAAGTATCAACGTACATAGATAGAACGTTAATACCAAAATCTTTAATTTCCTGCTTACGCTGTTCGGGCGTGATATCCAGGATTTTCTTGCTGGGCCTTGGCTTTGGTGCTGCATTCGGGTCTTTAGGCTTCTTAGGACCTCGGTAATTACAGATGCCCATTTCATTGTTGCGCTGTTGCTCACGGATATCCGCATAATCTGCTTTAGCCTGAGCCAGAAATTCAGGATTCATCGGTGCATTTTTAGCCGGGAAGGTGTAAACCGGGCTGCGCTGGAAGGCAATCAGTTCTTTCGCCTGTTTGGCAATTTGCGGGATGGCCTGGACACCTGAGGAACCACAACCAATGATCGCGACGCGTTTACCGGTCAGGTCAACGCCTTCTCTTGGCCATTGCGCGGTGTGATACACCTCCCCGGCGAAGGAGTCTGCATTTTTGAAATCTGGGTAGTTGGGTTCATTCAGACAACCGGTGGCCATAATGCAATATTTGCAGGTATAGGTATCGCCCTGATCAGTTTTCACCGTCCAAAGATTTGCGGCTTCGTCGTAGATAGCGTCAGTCACTTTGGTATTGAATTTGATATCTTTACGCAGATCAAACTTGTCTGCGGTGTGGTTTAGATAGCGTTCGATTTCAGGCTGCCCGGCCATTACCTCAGTCCAGTCCCACTCTTGCTCTAATTCCTTCGAGAAGGAGTAGGAATACTCGATAATCGGCAGGTCAGCTCGGCATCCAGGATAGCGGTTCCAGTACCAGGCTCCGCCAACACCTGATCCGGCTTCTATAGCCTGGATCTTCAGGCCCCGGTCATTTAGACGTTTGACCATATATAAGCCAGCCATGCCGGTGCCTACAACCACCGCATCTAGTATGTTTTCATTGGAATTACTCATCTAGTCTTCCTCCTTAGGGAATACAGTATTGACGTGAAGTTTGCGAAGATTGCTTTACCAGTTCTTTTTTGCAGCTCAGAACAAGGAACAGTCCAGCTTCACAAACAAGAACACAACTCTGATCAAAGAACCGGAAGCGTTACTATTGCAACGGGGCATACTAAACCAAAGGGGATGTCTAAGTCACTGATCTATTGGCAAATCACTGATCTATTGGCAAGTGATTGCGCCAGGACAAGTGTGATGACTGCCCGCGAGCTTAGGCAATATCCAGATCTTCCAGCAACGAGTCCCTGATGTTATTGGCAGGACTAAAGCCTTCGATTAAATAATTGGGATGGTCGACGCCAAGTTGGAATGAACAGCCATCTTTCAGGGCTTGAACCATGGCAGCGCTAAACTCAAAGCGCACAAAATGAACCGCCGATGTCTTGACCTCATTTTCTCGATCCATATCTTCGTCGGCAATCGCATAAACCTTGTCGCAATCATCGACCTGGACCCAGATCTGGTCTTCGACACCGATCATTTCTGCCAGTCGGGTAGCTCGCTCTATGGGATCATCAAACTCGATCATGAAGGTGGCTTTCCAATTTTGGCCATCACCAATAAGCGGGTTGTAGGCGTCCAGTTCTTCCTGGATTCCCGCGCCCTCAAAGGTTTTTTCAATACGCAGCATTTCCTGAATCTGATAACGGACGGTGACATCATCTTCAAAATAGAGTCTGGCATTATCGCCCAGGGCGACCTGGCGGTTCTTTTTGTGAGCGATTACCTCGGCTCGATAGGCCGGGCGTTTCTCCGCATATTCTTCGAGGGACCACAAGTCAGCTCGCGTTAATTTTTTCACTGGGACTCCTATTTTTACTGCTATAACTACTTTTTCTGCGACAACTATATGGCGTAAGCCTTGCGTAACAGGGCCATGGGATGTTCCGGTTTTTCGTTGGTCTCGGCCAGATTGGCAATATGTGCTGAGGCCATAGGACAATCGCTGGACAGGTGCTCGGCTTTCAGTTCATTGACTTTACGCACCACCGGGCGGGCTATTTTGACCGCCTTATCGTAGGTCTCTTCTTTCACGGCGTAGGTGCCGTCATGCCCAGAGCAACGCTCATGGGGGTGCACGGTGGTATCGGGAATCAATGCGAGAATATCGCGGGTTTTCATGCCGATATTCTGCACTCGCAAGTGGCAGGCAACGTGATAACTAATATTGTCCAGGCCAACTTTAAAATCAGTCTTAAACTCTCCCTCCTTATGACGCAAAAACAAATACTCGAAGGGGTCATAAAAGGCCGCTTTGACCTTCTGCACAGCCTCATCATCCGGATACATCAAGGGCAGCTCCTGCTTGTACATCAAGGCACAGGAGGGTACGGGTGCGATCAAGTCGTAACCTTCATCTACCAGTTTCGCCAGTACCGGGATATTCGCTTCTTTGGCACGAGCCACCGAG
>CALLDA010000171.1 GCA_937998635.1 uncultured Pseudomonadales bacterium | reverse complement strand
CGATGGTGGTTAGCACGGCTAAAGGCATCGAAGGTGATAGCTTTAAGTTGATGAGTGATGTGCTGTCGGAGGAGGTGGAACAGCCCAGAGTTGGCGTGATTAGCGGGCCGAACCTGGCTCGAGAGGTGGCGCGTAAAGAACTGACTGCTACTGTGATTGCCAGTGCTGATAAAGACCTGTGTGACTTTGTACAGCAGACACTTAGTACGGACTTCTTTAGGGTCTACGCCAATAGCGATATGTTTGGTGTTGAACTGGCTGGCGCACTCAAGAATATCTATGCTGTTACTGCCGGTGTCGCTTCGGCCATGAATCTTGGCCAGAACACCATGAGTATGTTGATTACTCGCAGCCTCGCCGAAATGACTCGTTTTGCGACCCGTCTGGGTGCTGACCCCATGACGTTTATTGGCCTCAGCGGCGTTGGTGATTTATTTGTTACCTGTACTTCGCCATTGAGTCGAAATTTTCGTGTCGGTCAGGCCATCGGGCGGGGTATGAGTCTTGAAGATGCCATTATTGAAGTGGGACAGGTGGCCGAAGGTGTTAACACCACGCGCACGGTCAAACATAAAGCCGACCAATTAGGTATCTACATGCCGCTCGCGACGGGACTCTATGAGGTGATGTTTAATGGCGCATCCATCAGTGAGATCGTAAAAAATATGATGATCTCTGCGCAAAGTGAAGATGTTGAAACTCGCGCATAGTTGTCGCTGCATAAGTTATCGCAGTGGATATTTTTCTCCTCATGTATAAATGTGGCCAGGTAGGATCGTGAAACTTTATTTTATGCGCCACGGTAAAGCGGCTAACCGGCCTGGTGCAGAGCTAATAGCTGACGCGCAACGACCGCTAACTGACGAAGGCCGCAAGGATGTTGCTGAGGTGATCGATAAACGCATCGCTTCGCTTAAGGGCCTGGAGATCATCCTGACGAGTCCTTATCTAAGGGCGCGGGAAACTGCCAGAGTAGTGCTTGAGCGGCTCGAGCTTAAGGGGCAAAGCTTTAGTGGCGAGTTTTTGGTGTGTGATGAACTGGTGCCCGAGAGCAATCCTGGTGCTGTAACTAAAGTGCTCAATCAGCTAAATGCTGAGTCGGTATTATTAACCACTCACCAGCCTTTGATTGGCAATGTACTGAGCACCCTGGTTGGCGATCCCCAGTTACAAGCCATTGATCCTGCCTGGCTGGTGGCTCTCGAAACGGATACGATATTACCCGGCTTTGCAAACCTGCGCTGGTTACAGATGCCGGCGGCTTAGGTTTGTGAAGCCTGAGTTGAGTGGCAGTTGGGTGATAGCTGAGTTTAGGTAGCTACTGAATCAGCGATAAGAACTCATTACGAGTGGTCTGGCTGCTGCGAAATACACCGAGCATGGCCGAGGTCTTCATAATCGAGTTTTGCTTCTCAACACCGCGCATCATCATGCACATATGCTTGGCTTCAATGATCACACCAACACCTTGAGCGCCAGTCACTTTTTCTATTGTGGTTGCGATTTGCGTGGCCAGGTTCTCCTGGATTTGCAAACGTCGAGCAAACATGTCAACCACGCGGGCGACCTTGGATAAACCCAGAACCATGCCATTGGGGATGTAGGCAACGTGGCAGGTGCCGACAAAGGGTAGCAAGTGGTGTTCACACAAAGAGTAAAGCTCAATATCCTGGACAATGACCATCTCGTTGGAATCACTGGGGAATAAGGCCTCATTGACGACCTCGTCGAGATCCTGATGGTAGCCGCCGGTAATAAACTCAAAGGCTTTAGCGGCACGCAATGGCGTATCGACCAGGCCGGGTCGAGTTAAATCTTCACCGATGGTTTCAATGATTTTTGCATAGGAGTCGCGCAGGTCGTTTAAATCAGTCATATCAGTCATACCAGTCAATAAAGTTCAAAATGGCTATTAAAAAAAGGCCCGCTACCCTATGTTAGCTTGCAAAAAAGGTAAAGATATATTTTTTCCTGAACAGGTAAAATGACGGCCGTTTATTTTTGCTGGATTTAAAGAGCTTATGTTTTTAGATACCCAGATCAGGACGCAGCTGCAAACCTTACGGGATTACATTCGTTACGGCGCAAGCTTATTCCAGCGGCAGAACCTCTATTTTGGACATGGTACGGATAACGCCTGGGACGAGTCCGTGGCTCTAGTGCTCTATGCCCTGGATCTGCCTGCCCAGAGTGGCCAGGAAGTGCTTGACGCCCGTTTATGTGAAGACGAGAAGCTGAGTGTCGCTGAGCTATTTGAGCGGCGATGTCAGCATATCCCTGTACCTTACATCACCGGGGAAGCATGGTTTGCAGGTTTACGATTTGATGTCGATGAACGGGTGCTGATTCCCCGCTCCCCGATTGCCGAGTTGATCCAGAACCAGTTTGTACCCTGGATTTATGAACAGCCTGAGGCGATTCTGGATTTATGCACCGGCTCAGGTTGTATCGGTATTGCCAGTGCTTTGGCTTTTAGCGAGACAGAGGTATTGCTCAGCGATATCTCTGCCGATGCCTTGCTGGTCGCCGAACAGAATATCGTCAAACATGATGTTAGTGAGCGGGTCACAATATGTGAATCAGATCTGTTTGAACAGATCAGTGGACGCTTCGATTTGATCATTGCCAACCCGCCTTACGTGGATGCGCAAGACCTGGCTAGCATGCCTAAAGAGTTTCACGTCGAGCCTGTTTTGGCCCTCGAATCCGGCGCTGATGGCCTGGATTTCACCCGCCGCTTATTGCGAGAGGCTAGTGACTTTCTGACTGAGCAAGGTTGTCTGTGTGTGGAGGTGGGTAACAGTCGTCAGCATCTGGAAGCGGCTTTTCCCGAAGTGCCATTTAACTGGATTGACTTTGAGCACGGTGGCCATGGGGTATTTGTTTTGTATCGGGATCAGCTAGAGTCGTGTGCTGAGCAGTTTCAATAATAGGATACATTAGTTACCACTTTGCTGGATGGTTGTTTGCATCGCTCAGACATCAAACATACTGATTTTGCCATGCCAGCGTTTATAATGACCGCTATTAATTTCATTGAACTAGTACAATGAAATTAAGCGCGTCTTAGCTACACGCGTTTTAACTGAGAAGGGGAGTAAGGGGTGTCGGGTAATACCTTTGGGAAATTATTTACAGTCACCACCTTTGGCGAGAGCCATGGGGCGGCCTTGGGCTGTATTGTTGATGGCTGCCCACCAGGGCTGGCTTTGTCTGAAGCCGACTTGCAGGAAGATCTTGATCGACGTAAACCCGGACAATCCCGTTATACCACCCAGCGCCAGGAGGCTGATCAGGTACGTGTTTTATCCGGCGTGTTTGAGGGTAAAACCACCGGCACACCTATTGGTCTCTTGATTGAAAACACCGACCAGCGCTCCAAAGATTACAGCGCCATAAAAGATATCTATCGCCCCGCCCACTCGGATTACACTTATATGCAAAAGTATGGCGTACGGGATTATCGTGGCGGTGGGCGTTCCTCTGCCCGGGAAACAGCGATGCGAGTAGCCGCAGGCGGCATCGCCAAAAAATACCTTCTGGAACATTA
>CALLDA010000170.1 GCA_937998635.1 uncultured Pseudomonadales bacterium | reverse complement strand
CTAATGATTGCCACCTTAGTCATATTGAGTCCTCATGTTTGGCTTAAGCTAGCGACACGCCACGCTTAAAACAGCTTTGTCGAAACAGTCCTTGTCGAAACAAGGCCCTCAAAACAGTCTGTTCACATCTCCATTGGAATCTTGAAATGCGCCGCCATAATTCGATCACGGTGCTCGATTAAAATGGGGTCAACCGCAGCGCGCAGGTCGTCAGCCATGGTGGTGAACATGGGGCGACCCTGCTCGGGCATGGGACATTTTTCCGGCGGCAATAAATCAAACAAATTACTAAACGCTGCCCAATAAAAATCAACTGCGGTGACACTCTCGCCGATAAAAAAGCCACTCCCGGCACTCTCCTGTGCTTTTAGGATACCTGCCAGTACCTTGAGGGTCGCGATTTGCCGCTCGTCGGCGCGGACTACGTCCTCTTCTGTAGAGCCGTATTTTTTTGCCATCAGCACGAAACCTTCTGGCGCCTGGCCGGACGCTAACATGGGCGCAAACATGCTTAGGCGCCGGTTCCAGGCCAGACCTAATGGCCCACATATTTCATGGGAGAGTCCGAGCACTCGCATTCGATCTCGTCTTGAATCTGGGAGCAGTGGTTTTTCAGGGGCGAGTCGTTCAAGCAAAAACAGGATGTCATCCCAGCGGGTAATAGGTGCTTCATCATTCCAGGCGACAATGGGCGCGCCATTGTTATTGCCCGTCCAGGCGACCAATTCTTCGTTGGCACCCCCACCTTCCCAGGGCGCAGCGGTGTAGCTAAGGCCCTTATATTCCATCATGGCCTTGGCGGCCTGCCCCCAGGGGCTTGGCATATATTGGAGGAGTACGAGACGCAGACCGTCACCATTGATAACTTCACTTGGGCTTACGTATTCCATGATTTATTTCCTTTCTTCAGATTAAAAATAGACTAAAAGCTAAGTTCGAATTTTGCGGTGTCATGTTGATGAATTATTTTTCGCCTTATCTTACGCAAATGATCAAGCTGGCGACATGGGTTTTGCCGACCATAGTTTGTGCATTTTTGCGGCTGAAAAATGCAAGATAGCAGTCTAAACCATTTAGCTACGTGTGATAGCTTGGCGCTTTGAAACCTGGTTCTTTGAAACTTAGTCCTTTAAAACTTGACCCGTTAAAAGAAGCACAGCACAGGAAAACCCTATGATTGAACTCTATACTTGCTCAACCCCAAACGGCTGGAAGGCCTCGATTATCCTGGAAGAAATAGCCGCACTGGAAGAAATAGCGATTCCCTACACGGTGCATTACGTCGATATTATGGCGGGAGATCAGAAGAAACCCGAGTTTCTGCGGCTTAATCCCAATGGCCGAATTCCGGTGATTGTCGATACGGGTAACGGTAGCGATGAGCCCCTCACCCTGTTCGAGTCGGGCGCGATCATGATTTATCTCGCCGAAAAATGCGGCCGGTTTCTGCCCTCAGACCCACGGGGCCGGGCGGAAGTGATGCAATGGTTGATGTTTCAGATGAGTGGCATCGGCCCGATGATGGGCCAGGCGAATATATTTTCCCGCTACTTCCCGGAAAAAATCCCTGTGGTAATCGACCGTTTCCAAGGCGAAGTCCGACGGTTATTCGGTGTGCTCGATGGCCAGCTCGCAGAACACGAATACCTGGCTGGTGATTATTCCATCGCCGATATGGCCAACTGGGCCTGGGTCCGCATTCATTTCTGGGCCGGTGTGCCGGTGGACGATTTTCCCCACCTCAAACGCTGGCTCAATGTCATTGGAGCGCGACCTGCGGTGCAGGCGGGCGTGAAGGATGATTCGGGCAACTTCGAACTACTGACCGGTCAGGCTGGCGATGTGGAAGCACTGGCAAACGCAGCTTTTGATCTGGTGGAGACGGGGCATAAACCCGATTGAATCCTCTAATCCAATTGAAACACTATCCCTCGGCTACCTGCGAGGCGTAAGCCCCGACACTCTGCCCCGCACAAGCAATAAACTCCTGAATATACGCCTTGCTCTGATCCTCTTTACGCACAGCAGCGTAGAGAGTACGGCGTAAGCCTTGCTCGCCCAGCGGGCGGGTGGTCAGGCCGTCCGTATTTGGGCTGTAGCGCATCACCCAGTCAGGCAAGGCAGCGAGGCCCTGACGACTAGTGATAAGCAGTAAGATCATTGCTGTGAGTTCGGCCTGACGCACCTGTTTTGGCTCGACTCCTTGGGGCATTAAAAAATACTTGAACACATCCATACGTTCCCGCTCGACCGGGTAAGTAATCAGAATTTCTTCGGCTAAAGCTTCTGGTACCACAAAAGACTCCGCCGCAAGACGGTGGGCGACCGGCATGACCAGGCGGGATTCGTAGCCGAATAGCGGCTCGAACACCAGCTCGGTGGTATCGAAAGGGTCGGAGGTGATCACCAGGTCAATATCGCCCTCCCGCAGGGCCGACAGTGAATTAAAGGTCAAGCTCAAACGCACGTCGATATCGATCGCTGGCCACTGCTCACAAAAACTGGTGATCACTGGCATCAACCATTCAAAGCAGGCGTGGCATTCCACAGAAAGATGCAAGCGTCCGCCACTGCCAGCGGCCATGCGCTGCAGGTCTTGTTCCAGTTGCGCAAACATGGGTAACACCCGCTCGGCCAGAGCGACCACCTGACGCCCCGCAGCGGAGAGACGCAGAGGTTTAGTGTGACGATGAAACAGGGCCACGCCGTAATAATCTTCCAAAGTTTTAATTTGGTGTGACAAGGCAGATTGAGTGACATGCAGCCTGTCAGCCGCTTTCGCCATACTACCGGCCTGTTGTATTGCCCGCAGTTTATGTAAATGTCGCCGATCCAATTGCATGCTTCGCCCCACTAAAATCGCATAATAATTTCATGTTAAGTATGAAAAACTTGAGATTTTAATTAATTCTACGACGAATACAATAAGCATCGATATTTTTTGATTAAAGGAGCGATATTATGGCACTGGCCCACAACCTCGGTTTCCCTCGGATTGGCGCAAACCGCGAATTAAAGTATGCACTTGAAGCTTACTGGCGCGGCGAACAGGACGCCGGAGACCTGCTGACAGCTGGTCGTGAATTGCGTATCCGCAACTGGCAACAACAGAAAGATCAAGGCATGCACTGGATTCCAGCGGGGGATTTCTCCTATTACGATCAAGTCCTGGACACCACGGCCATGCTCGGAGCGATACCTCAACGCTTTGACTGGTCTGGTGGTCTTGTCGATATAGACCTGTATTTTCGCATGGCACGAGGCCGTGCGCCCGGCAGTGAACCTGCAGAAGCCTGTGAAATGACCAAATGGTTTGATACCAACTACCACTATCTCGTGCCCGAACTCAGCGCCGGGCAAAGTTTTAGTCTCGCTTCTACCCGCCTGCTAGAGGAGGTCGACGAAGCCCTTGCCTGCGGTATTCCAATCAAGCCCGTCTTACTGGGACCGCTCACCTGGCTGTGGTTGGCTAAGGTGCGCGGCGAACCTTTTGATAAACTGACGCTGCTCGACCGTATCCTGCCGGTGTACCGCGAGGTGCTCTCGGCTTTAAAGGCCAGGGGTATCGAGTGGATGCAAATCGATGAGCCTATTTTAGTGCTCGACCTACCTTCGGCCTGGCAACTGGCCTTTGCGTCAACCTATGCCCAGCTTACCGACATCGCCCCTAAAGTGTTGCTCGCTACCTATTTTGGATCTTTACTTGAGAACCTACCGCTAGCCTGCAAACTCCCTGTGGCGGGTCTGCACCTGGATGCGGTGCGTGGTGGCGATGAATTTTTGCAGGCTGCAAACCTGCTTGCCGCCGACCAGGTCTTGTCGGTGGGCATTATCGATGGTCGTAACATCTGGCGTAGCGATCTCGACAAGGCTCTGAATAGATTGCGACCTCTGGTTGCGGAGCGCGGCGACCGGCTGTGGCTTGCACCTTCCTGCTCGCTGCTACACGTGCCGGTTGATATAGAGCAGGAAGACAAGCTGGATGCGGAACTAATAAGCTGGCTGGCCTTTGCCCGACAGAAAGTCGCAGAGGTGGTGACCCTGACAGAGATTTTATCGGTCGGCGGTGCCCAACCCACAAGATTGCAGCAGCAACTATCGGAAAACCACCAGGCTCTACACAGCCGCCGCAACAGTAAGCTCGTACATTGCGCCGATGTTACCGATCGTGCCGCTGGCATTGACGACAAACTGGCTCAGCGCCAAAGCCCTTACCGGGAGCGCATAGAACATCAACATGCGCAGTTACGCCTGCCCCCCTACCCCACAACAACCATCGGATCCTTTCCGCAAACGCCGCAGATTCGCCGTCTACGCCAACGCTTTAAACAGGGTGAATTGAACGACGGAGATTATGTAGCCGGTATCAAAACAGAAATTGCTCATGCCATTAAGGAGCAGGAAGCGCTTGGACTGGATGTACTCGTACACGGCGAGGCCGAACGCAATGACATGGTGGAATATTTTGGTGAACAACTCGACGGATTTATTTTCACCCGCAAGGCCTGGGTTCAGTCCTATGGTTCGCGCTGTGTAAAACCGCCTATTATCGTCGGCGATGTGGCACGTCCCCAGGCGATGACCGTGGACTGGATTCGCTACGCACAATCGCTCACCGACAAGCCGGTCAAGGGTATGTTAACCGGGCCGGTAACCATTCTTAACTGGTCGTTTGTGCGAGACGATCAGCCGCGCTCCGAAACCTGCCTGCAAATCGCCCTGGCGATACGGGACGAAGTGCAAGATCTGGAAGCAGCGGGCACCAGGATTATTCAGATAGACGAAGCAGCTCTGCGCGAAGGCTTACCCCTGCGCCAACGCGACTGGCAGGCCTATCTAGATTGGGCTGTGCGAGCATTTCGCACCACGACCTCAGACCTTGCCGACACAACGCAGATTCATACCCACATGTGTTATTCATCGTTTAACGACATTATTGCCGCTGTCGCCGCAATGGATGCGGATGTGATCACTATCGAAAGTTCGCGCTCGGATATGGTTTTGCTCGATGCGTTTAAAGACTTTGCCTACCCCAATGATATCGGCCCTGGCGTCTACGATATTCACTCGCCCAATGTGCCCACAGTTGAAACCATCGTGGCGCGTATGCGACAGGCAGCAGCGCGCATTAAACCCCAGCAACTGTGGGTGAATCCAGATTGTGGCTTAAAAACCCGAACCTGGGAGGAAGTGAAGCCTGCATTGGCCAACATGGTCGCGGCGGCGATTAAATTACGTGCGCACTTAAAGCCTCACCCTCGTTGATTACCGAACAATAACCAGCGGGATGCTGCTACTACTGACCATATCCATGGTATTACTACCCAGGAACAGACGGCGAATACGAGAGTGGCCGTAGGCACCCATGACCATAAGCTCTATGCCATGCTCTTGCTGATAGCGCTGAAGTTCTGACTTCACTTCACCCCGGAGAACGGTAGAGCTGACCATGAATCCGGCTTTAATAAGTTTGTCGGCAGCGGCCTGTAGTTCCGGGCCGCGATCAAGGTTGGTGTTATTGACTGCGACCAGATGACAGGGCAGCCCTTTGAGGAGGGGACTACCAATCAGGGTATCGAGTACGTTCTGAGTGACACTGCGGCCATCGTAGGCAATCATAAAATTGCTCGGCGGGGTGAATTGATCGAGGGTGATCAGTATGGGTTTGTGCACCGCGCGAATCACGCTCTCTAACTGGCCACCCACGGCCAGTGCTTGCCCTGCGTGACTTTCACCAAGACGGCCCATAATCAGCAGGCGGGTGTCGTTTTGCATATCGAGCAGGCTTTCGACCAGCGCGCCGTGGCGTTGCAGAGTAGCAACGTCCTCAGCACCCTGTTCTGCTGCACGCTCTTTGGCGGCTTCGAGCATTAGCTTGCCATGTTCCAGAGCGATTTTATTGCGCTTGGCATCCAGTTCGACCAACTCGTCGAGAAGGTGGGTCCGACTATCGACGCCTAAGTTTCCCGACAGATCGCTATGGGCGGGGGTTTCAGATCTATCCAGTACATGCAGTAATTGCAGGGGTGCGCCCATGCGCTGGCTGGCCCAGGCACCCGCATCGCAAACGGCAAGCGCACCGGGGGAACCGTCTATACAGCTAATAACGTTGATCATTTTTTATCCCTGGTGGTTGCTGAGAGAACCTTGCTGAATGATGGTTGCTGGCCTGCGATTGCTAAATGACGGTTGCCCGCCTACAACCACGTAATTAATGAGCATTAAGCATTTGTTCGACTTTTTCTGGCTTGTCATGGACGCCAAAGGTATCAACAATGGTCGCGCTGGCTTCGTTCATACCGATGAGCTTAACCTCTGCGCCTTCGCGACGAAACTTGATCACTACTTTATCCAGCGCTGCTACGGCGG
>CALLDA010000169.1 GCA_937998635.1 uncultured Pseudomonadales bacterium | reverse complement strand
GGTAGACGCCGTGCTTGATCTGTCCCTTGAAAATGATCTAGAAATGCGCATCCGCATGCCTATTGCCAATCACGATGAGGACCAGGTCGAAATCTTGCTCAAAGACCCTAATGTCGTAGTCGGCCTGTCAGACGGTGGCGCCCACGCCAGCCAACTTTGTGATGCCTGCTTCTCGACGTATATGTTGGGGCATTGGGTGCGCGAACGAGGCTCGCTAGATCTGGAGTATGCGGTCTATCTACTGACCTCCCGCGCTGCTGATGTATGCAATATCACTGACCGGGGTCGCCTCAAAGAAGGTCTGGCCGCAGACGTCGTGGTGTTCGATGCCGATACCGTGGGTGCTGGTGAGCTTGAGCGGGTTTATGATTTCCCTGCCGGTGCTGATCGTCTGATTTCTCAGGCCCAGGGCATTGAAGCGGTGGTCGTCAATGGCCAGGTGTTACGTGAGAATAACATCGATCAATTTAATCCGGCCACCGATGCCTTGCCCGGCAAACTGCTCAGGAATGGCGCTGCGGCATAAATTGAACCAGTAAAAACCTTCCAGCAGTAGACTAGAACCCGTAACGTTGATAGCGTTGCGGGTTATTTTTATCCGCCTGATTAAACGACTTACCTGATTAAACGATCTGCCTGATTAAAAGAGAGAATGCGTAATGAACCAGCCCCTAAGCGAGCCCGCAAATGACATATTCACCTTTGATGCTGATGCCCATATCCTCGAGCCGAAGGATATGTGGGAAAACTATCTCGAAAATGAATTCAAAGATCGGGCTATAAAATTCAGGGTCAATGACAAGGGTGTCGAACAGCTGTTTGCTGATAATGAAGTGATCTTACCCAACTGCACGGCGGCCTTGGGTGGGGTCAACATTGATCGCACGGAGGCTTTTAATCCCTATTCGGGCCTTACCTACCTGGATGGTGCGCCTCCCGGCAGCATGGACGGTCCGGAACGCCTCGTGCAATTTGATAGCTGGGGTTTGAGCGCGGGCCTGGTGTTGCCAACCATCGGTATTCTGTGGGACTCGGACGATAACAAGCTGGCCAATGCCTACTGTCGTGCCTACAACAACTGGCTTTACGATTTTCAGGCTGCCGACAGGAGTCGCCTGGTGGTTGCGGCAAATCTTAATTTTCATGACATCGACGAAGCGGTTAATGAGCTGGATGCCCGCCTTAAACAAGGCTTCAAAGGCGTCTTTCTACCACCTGAACGGGTCGATGGTCATGCTTTTGCCAGCGACTATTTCGACCCTCTTTGGGCGCGTATCGAAGAGGCCGGTATTCCCTTACTGATGCATGTGATTGTGCGCTCGCGGCGTTTTGTTACGGGCTTTGTCGGCGACTGGTACGAGACGCCAGCCAACCGCACTTTTAGTTTTGCCCTGGGCGCGCCGTCTCAGGTGATGCCTGCCTGTATGGCCATGGTCATGGACGGTCTGTTTGATAAGTTCCCAAAACTCAAAGTCGTTGCTATCGAAGCCGGATGTGGCTGGGCGCCCTACGCCATGGATCGCCTTGATGAAAAATATCAGCACTTTTCCGGCTTTGATTTAAAGTTAGAGCTGGATAAGCCCAGTGATTATTTCCGCCGCAACCTGTGGTTTGTGGCTGAACCCGAAGAACGCACTATCGGCGCCGCGCTGGAACTGGTCGGTGAAGATCGGATTCTCTGGGGTTCGGATTTTCCCCATATCGATTCTCATATCGACGCGGCCGGTCAGGTCAAAGGCAATGTCAGTCATTTGCCCGAACACCTGCAGCGGGCCGTGCTCGGTGATAATGCCCGGAAATTATTCGCACTCTAGTTTGGAATGTTAACTTTCGATCCTGTAAGCTCCATCAACTATTTTTGATGGAGTGATACATTATGAGTACAGGATCTATCGTTGAAGCGGCAACAGCCTTACGCCCTCTTATCAGTGATCATCGCCGAGCAGGTGAGTTGCGGGCAAGGCTAAGCGATGAAGTGATTAAAGCAGTCGGTAAAGCCGGTTTGTTTCGGATGTTTGCGCCTAAGGAAGCGGGTGGCCTCGAAGTAACGCCTACCGACGCTTTCAATGCCACAGTAGAGATCAGCGCGGCTGATCCGGCGGTCAGCTGGCTAATCGTGAATTCCATGGCACCTTGCATCATGTCGGCATTGATCCCCGAGGCCGAGCGCAAAGCGATGTTCGCAAAACCCGATCGGAACTTCGGCTTTTCCGCCGTGGCCCTTGCGGAGGCGACACCTGTAGAGGGTGGCTACCGTCTCACCGGTTCCTGGCCCGTTGTATCGGGTTGTGACGATGCCCTGTGGTGTGCGCTCGCAGGCCGGGTTATGGAAGGCGGTGAGATGCGCATGAATAGCCATGGGCGTCCCGATGTCAGGCTCTTCCTGGTGCCGACCAAAGACCTGGAAATCGTCCAGACCTGGCAAGATGCCGCAGCGATGCGTGGCACTGGTAGTAATCAGGTCAATGCCAGCGAGGTATTTGTCTCTGAGGTGATGGCCTGTGTGCCGGGTAGTCCACCCGTTATTGATCGACCCATGTTCCGAGGTTCACCTACGGCGATCACCTTGCCAATCTTTGCGGCGGTCGCTGTCGGCGTACTGAAAGGCGCCATTGAAGCGGCTTCTGAGGAAATTAAATCCAAAGTATCTTCGGTTACCGGTAAGGCCCTTAGGGACCAAACCGAAACACAGATTGCTGTGGCCGATGCCAATGCCGCGCTGCGTGCTATTCATGCCGGTAGCCTGGAAGTGTATGCCCGAGCCTGGGAGTACACTAGCCGAGGTGAGGCGGTGCCCAATGAGATTAAGGCCGAACTGTATTCGTCCAGTTTTTACGCCGGTGATGTCGCCAGAGCAATGATCAGCAACCTCTATACCAAAGGTTCCCGAGCGGCTTTTATGCAGGGCCATGCTCTCGAGCGCTGCCTGGCAAACATTCATGCCATTATTGCCGCCATTGATGCGCGCCGGAGTTTCCACCATTCTGCGGGGGCGGTGATGTTGGGCGGTGAACCCCTGGAACCTTCGTTTTGATTTGTCTTGTTTAAGCGGCATTAGAATTTCCACTTGATCCCACATGGTTTTTTAATGGTTTAACCCTTTTCTGGAGGCGTTTTATGTCACAAGCACCAAGCAAAGAAGCAATGGAATTTGTCGGTAAAGTTATTGGCGATGCAACAGGGATGATGGCCATACGTCTGTGCGCTATCGGCGACAGGCTTGAATTATTCAAAGATCTGGCAGACAACGGCCCGGCCACCAGTCAGGCTTTGGCCGATAGAACGGGGCTCAATGAGCGTTATCTCCGGGAATGGATTTACGGTATATCCCTGGCTGGTTATCTGGATTTCGACAAAAAAACTCGCGAAGTCTCCATGCCCGAAGCACATATTCCGGTTTTAGTTGAAGTCGGCGGGCCCCTTTATCAGGGCGGTTTATTTAAAATGTTTACCGGTTTTATGCAGCCCTACGAAGATTTAATCGAGGCTTTTCAAAAAGGCGGCGGTATTGACTACGGCACTTATCCGGCAGACTTCTGGAGAGGTCTTGAGCATAATTCCTGTGTGCGCTACAAAAACCTGCTGGTTAGCCAATGGTTGCCAGAAATGCCCGATGTCCAGACCAAACTGGAAAATGGTGGATCATTTGCTGATTTCGGTTGCGGTGCGGGTCGATCCACGATCGAGTTGGCGAAAGCTTTTCCTAAAGCCAGCTTTCACGGTTACGATTTATTCCCTGAGAATATCGAAAATGCCCGCCTTACCGCCGAGGAGGAAGGCGTGAGTGACCGGGTAGAATTTGAAATTCACGACATATCCAAAGGCGTGCCTGGGAAATTTGACGTGGTGGCAACCTTCGACCTGATTCACGATATGGCCGACCCAAAAGGTGGTTTAAAAGCCCTGCGCCAGGCCTGTAAGGATGACGGCATCTATGTGTTGATGGATGTCGACTGCACCGATGATCCCGCTGATAACGAAGGCCCTCTGGCGGTGTTCAAGCTCGGTGCAAGTTTGCACTTCTGCATGACCTCGTCGCTGGGTCAGGGTGGTATGGGCCTGGGTACGGTGGGTCTGCCTGAGTCAAAGGTCAAAGAGTTTAGTAGCGAAGCCGGTTTTAGTTCGGTGCGACGCCTGCCTATTGAGCATCCACTGAATGCGCTGTACGAAATAAGACCTTGATGTTATCTGCTATTCGCTAGCTTACGGCTAGGTAAGGCTCAGCTTCCAGTGGGTATTTGTTCGCTGGAATTGGATCAATAGCCCGCCCGCCCGTTTGCCTCCCGGGTAGATCGCGGGAGGCAAACGGGTTTGTTTTTCCCTAAGGAACTTTATGTCCAATAAAAAATGGCATGGCCCCATGGCCGTGCTGGTCTGCTTTGTCACCCTGGGCATTGTCTATGGTGTCTGGTTTGCGTACTCAGTGTTTCTTGTCGCGCTGGTGGATGATATGGGCTGGAGTCGCTCACTCACCGCCGGTGCGATTTCGGTGATGAGCGTGGTCCACGGTTTGTCGGGCCCGCTGAATGGCCGCCTGGTGGAAAAATTCGGCGCACAGCGGGTGATCGCCCTGGGGGGCCTGGTGTTTGCCCTGGGCCTGGCGATGACCTCTCAGGTGCAAACCTGGTGGCAGCTGTATTTCACCTTTGGCATCGTCTCGGCCATAGGCATTGCCCAGGCCGGGTGGATACCTTTTATCGTCTGCGTCGAACGCTGGTATCCCGATACCCTCGGCACTGCTTTGGGCTTTGCGATGGCGGGTATTGGCTTTGGCATCCTCGTGGGGGTGCCATTGGTCAATGGGCTGATAGAGTCGTTTGGTTGGCGGAATACTTTTTTAAGCCTGGCCGCTTTGGGGCCACTGTGGATTATTCCCTCAGCCTTGATTTTGCTTAAAGTGCCAGCGGCTAGATTGGCAAAGAAGCCGGGTGATCAGGCGGCTCGTAAGTCAGAGCACCACTCAGAGCGCCACGCAGAACAAGTAGCCTCGTCAGAGCCTGATAATCCGGAAGATAATAAACAGCCACAAGCTCAGGCAGTTGTACTCACCCAGCAGCTGTATCACGACTGGGTGCTTAAAACCGCGCTCCGCTCACCGCGTTTCTGGTTGGCCTGGGGCTGCTTTATGGCAGGTGCCTGTGTTTCACAGATACTGCTCATGCATCAGTTTGCTTTTATTGTTGACCAGGGTATCGATAAAACTCAAAGTTCGTTTATCGCTGGCGTCATCGGCGTCGCGAGCATTGCTGGGCAATTATTCTGGGGTAATCTCTCTGATCGCATTGGCCGTGAGCGGGCCTATACCATGGCCTCCATTTGCATGCTGCTGGCTGTCGGTGCGCTGGTTTATCTCAGCTCGGTAGTGGCCTTATGGGTGGCGGTGGCTTTCGCCATATTTGTCGGTCTGGGCTATGGCGCGAATACGCCCATCTTTCCGGCCACGGCTCGGGATTTGTTCACCAGCCCGTTTTTCCCGTCAATATTCGGCACCCTGGCAATTTCTGGGTCATTGGGTGCTGCCCTGGGTGCCTGGTTAGGTGGCTGGTTATACGACACCACGGGCGACTATACTGCGATGCTCATCGTCAGTGCCGGGCTCGCGCTACTAGCGCCGCTATTATTGTGGTTGGCGGCACCGCGTTTGCCTAATCCTGCACCGAGACAGGTATCCTGATCTAAAATGTATTTAGTGTGATTTGTTTTATTGTTGTGAGCTAATTTATTGGCGACAAACCGGAGAAGTAGATATGAATGTAAATGGGCAAGTGGCTCTGATCACTGGTGGCGCATCAGGCCTCGGCGCTGGCGCTGCAAGGGTGCTCACTAAAGCAGGGGCAAAATGCGCCTTGCTGGACAGAAACCTGGCATTGGCCGAAGAACTAGCGGCGGAACTGGGCGGTATGGCCGTTGAATGTGATGTTAGTGATGGCCCGGGTGTGGAAGCCGCCATCGCCAAAGTGGTCGATACTCTGGGGACACCTCGAATCGTGCTAAATGCCGCCGGCATCGATATTGCCGTGCGTACGGCCAGTCCCAAGGGCGCGCATCCCCTGGATGAATTTGAACGGGTGATCAGAGTTAATCTGACTGGCACCTTTAATGTGGGCCGGGTAGCGGCCTACGGCATGATCGGTCTTGATCCTCTCGATGAAGATGGCGAGCGGGGCGTAGTGATTAATATTGCCTCGGTAGTTGCTCAGGATGGCCCTGTTGGTCAGGCGGCTTACGCGGCTTCAAAAGCGGGTGTGCAGGGCATGGCATTGCCTATGGCTCGTGATCTTGCTCCCTATGGTATTAGAGTGATGACCATCGCGCCCGGTATGTTTGAAACACCTCTGGCGGCGGGTATTCCTCAAGAATGGATAGACAATATTATTCCCACTGTGCCCTTTCCCAAACGTTGGGGTAATCCCCTGGAGTTTGGTGCGCTAGTGCAACAGATTGCCGAAAACTCTATGCTCAATGGTGAAATGATTCGCATTGATGG
>CALLDA010000168.1 GCA_937998635.1 uncultured Pseudomonadales bacterium | reverse complement strand
GTTTTAACACCTAATGTTCGATATATTGAATTGGTTGAAGATGGCTTTGCTGGCGGTAACGTGGTGCCCGCAGAGTTCAGGGCAACGGAAGAGTGGTTCCCCATTATCCGTAATAACATTATCAAGTCAGGTCGACTGGGAAGTTTGATCGCAAACGATTTTTCTGGCGCATTAATTAGAGCTGAGCTGGTTGATCTCGACCCGGCTACCCGTGAACCCCTTGATTATCAGAAAGTTGCTGCCGACCTCGAAACAAAAATTCGTGATGTTATTGAAACGGATGAAATTAGCGTACGTATCATTGGTTTCGCTAAATCAACGGGTGACATTGCTGAAGGGGCCAGGGACGTTATTGGTTTTTTTGGAGTCACTTTCGTGATAGCAGCTATTTTGCTCTGGTTCTATTCACATTCTGTGGCCTTAACGATTTTGCCTTTATTTAGCGCTCTGGTAGCTGTGATTTGGCAAATGGGATTATTGCCTTTGCTGGGTTTTGGCCTGGATCCCATGAGTATCCTGGTGCCGTTTCTGGTATTTGCTATTGGAGTCAGTCACGGCGTGCAGATGATCAGCGGCTGGATGGGTGAAACCATGTACGGTGGTGATACAGACTCACAGGGTAGGCCGATAGTCCCCGCGCCGGATGTTATTCACGGTGTCGACAATTTAGAAGCTGCAAAACGAACCTTCCGACGCCTGTTAATTCCGGGCAGTGTTGCTCTGCTTAGTGACGTTATCGGTTTTTTGACGGTATTGTTGATCAGTATTGGTATTATCCAGGAAATGGCTATCACTGCGAGCCTCGGTGTTGCAGTGATCATCCTCACCAACCTGGTGTTATTGCCGGTTTTATTATCCTACGTGAAGCTCGGAAATCCAGATAAGTTTCGTGCCAAACACCAAAAAGCGGAAGATAAAAGAGATGTTGTATGGCGAGCTATCGCTATGCTCACTCGCACAGGGCCATCTCTTGTCGTGCTGTCTATAGTTGCAGTTTTGACTGTATGGGGTCTGTCCAAGCAGGACGATTTAAAAATTGGCGACTCCCAGGCTGGTGTGCCAGAACTAAGAGAAAACGCGCGCTACAATATTGATAGCCGGGTCGTGACCGAACGATTTTCAATCGGTGTCGATAAGCTGACCGTGATGATCGAGTCGGTCGATAATGCCTGTGTCGAGTACGACGTGGTCGATGAAATGGATCGCCTTTCCTGGCATATCAGGAATTTGCCTGGGGTGCAGTCGGTTGTCTCCCTGGTCGATAAGCAAAAGATTATTCTTGCGGCCAACAGCGAGGGCAGTCCACGTTGGTTTCATCTATCCAGGAATTCCAGCTCTCTTTCATCGAGCTTGTACCACATGGGTGCTGGCGGCGATGAATTTATGAATGCCGTGTGTTCTTCAATGCCCATTAATGTTTATACGCTGGATCATAAGGCTACGACGGTTGATAAAATTATCGAAGGCATTAACGCCTTTGAGAGTTCCCTGCCCGACGAGAGATTCCATGTTCGCCTGGCCAGCGGTAACGTGGGTATTATTGCAGCAACTAATGATGCCGTTAAGGCTGCTCAATTACCCATTATGGTTTTTGTTTATGTCGCAGTTATAGCCCTGACATTGATAACCTTCCGCTCCATCGGGGGCACGTTGTGCGTTATCTTGCCGCTGGCATTTGTATCATTGCTTTCTTATGCCTTGATGTCAGTTCTTGACATTGGCCTGAAAGTGAACACGCTTCCGGTAGTAGCACTTGGGGTCGGGGTTGGTGTCGATTATGCGATTTATATCTATAGCCGCATGAGCGAATTTCTAGATACTGGTGACACCCTTAATGAGGCTTTTTATAAAGCTATGCGCCTTACTGGCAAGCCGGTGATCTTTACTGGCATGACGCTGGGCGCGGGTGTTGCTACCTGGATTTTCGCATCGCTTCAGTTCCAGGCGGACATGGGCATTATGCTGACCTTTATGTTCCTGGTGAATATGTTGGGAGCGATCATTGTCATGCCTGCTCTCGTTCGTTGGTTGTTGGGACGCAAGGTAAGGTTGGCTGATAACAAATAGTGTGATTTGTTATCAGTAAGGTAAGCCGTATCGGCGTAGTGGCTGACACGGAGTAGTTGTAAGGCGTTATTTACGTTATTCAAACAACTCACTATTTCATGCTTGCCCAAGAATAAACTGCTAAAGATCCACGTAATTCTCTAGTACAAGCCTTAATGCTGGACAATATATGGCCGATATATTATGGCCGCCCTTGTCTATTTGTTGGCTTGATATGAAATACTTAAAAAGGTAGGGATTAATGTCGCAGCGACAAAAAATTACTCAGTGGTTTCAAACTAAGCTATTTGCTAATCGTATTCCGATTTTGCTCGTTTTTTTATTGACGAGCGTGTTTATGGCTTATCACGCATCAAGCTTGCGTATGGAAGCGGGTTTCGAGAAGCTCTTGCCTCTTGAGCATGAATATTTGCAGACTTTAGTGGAATATCGCGATGAGTTTGGCAGTGGTAATCAGCTTATTATCGCGCTGACGGTGGACGAAGGCACTATTTTCACCAAAGAGTTTTTTGGTGCTTTAAAAAAGGCTAATGAAGAGGTGTTTTTTCTGCCCGGCGTCGCCCGGCACACGGTTACCTCCATACTCACACCCAATGTGCGTTTTATCGAATTGGTTGAAGATGGTTTTCAGGGGGGCAATGTGGTGCCTGCTGAATTCCGTCCTACCGAAGAGTGGTTTCCAATAATTCGTAATAATATTATTAAATCGGGTCGACTCGGTAGCCTGGTTGCCAACGATTTTTCTGGTGCGATGATCCGTACCGAGTTACTGGATATTAATCCAAGCACGCGGGAACCTCTCGATTATCAGAAAATAGCCGCTGACATGGAGGCTAAGATTCGAGATGTTGTGGAAACGGACGCCATTAAAGTAAGAATTATCGGCTTTGCAAAATCAACCGGCGATATAGCAGAAGGCGCGCGGGTGGTGATGCTGTTTTTCGCGGTTACATTCTTTTTTACAGCAATATTTTTATATATTTACACAAGACTAATTTTAGCCACTATCCTGCCGCTCTTGAGTGGCCTGGTGGCCGTTGTCTGGCAGATGGGCTTATTGCCTTTGATGGGTTTCGGCCTCGATCCTATGAGCATCCTGGTGCCATTTTTGGTGTTTTCTATTGGCGTCAGTCATGGCGTCCAAAAGATCAGCGCCTGGTTGAATGAAATTATGTACGGCGGGGCCTGGGATGATGATGGCACACCGATCGTGCCGGCACCGGCGCAGGCGGCAGGTGTTGCGCCGCTTATTGCGGCAAAGCGCGCATTTCAGGCGCTATTTATCCCCGGTATTATTGCGCTTATCAGTGACACGGTGGGTTTTCTTACGGTTTTATTGATAGACATTGGCATTATACGTGAGATGGCCATTGCCGCGACGTTGGGCGTGGCGGCAATTATATTTACTAACCTGGTACTTTTGCCGATTTTACTGTCCTACATCAAAGTCGCTAACCTCGATAAATTGCGAGCCAGGCAGAAGGCTAGTGAAGAAAAGCTAGACCCTATATGGCGTGGTTTTGCGGCATTGAGTCACACTAAACCAGCGGCCGTTATTGTTGTTGTCTGCATAGCCCTGACGGCCTGGGGCATGGTTAAAAATAATGATCTGAAGATAGGTGATTCCCAGGCCGGAATCCCCGAACTTCGAGAAAACGCCCGTTACAACGTCGATAGCCGGGTGATTACTGAACGTTTCTCAGTCGGTGTCGATAAACTCACGGTGATGGTCGAATCTAAAGAAAATGCCTGTGTTGATTACGAGGTGATGGAGGAATTGGATCGCCTGGCCTGGCATGTCAGAAACTTACCGGGAGTACAGTCGGTTAAATCGCTGGTTGATAATCAAAAATTGATTCTCTCGGCCAACAGTGAAGGCAGCCCTCGGTGGTACCAGCTGTCGAGAAATTCGGCTTCACTGTCCTCTAGCCTTTATCATATGGGCGCTGGTGGCGATGAGTTTATGAATGCTCCCTGTAGTGCAATGCCACTTAATATTTACACGATAGATCATAAGGCAGAAACTATCGATACCATCATCGCTGGTATCAAGGCATTTCAACCCGCTCTCCCGGAAGAACAATTCAGGCCGAGACTAGCGGCGGGTAATGTCGGCATTATCGCCGCGACCAATGTTGCCGTAGAAGAAGCTCAGCTACCGATAATGTTATGGTAATATTCGGCAATTATTTTGTTAACGCTCATTACCTTCCGCTCCTTCGGGGGCATGCTATGTATCATTTTGCCCTTGTCTATGGTGTCTATACTTTGCTATGCATTGATGGGTATCTTGGGTATAGGACTGAAGGTCAATACGCTTCAAGTGGTAGCTTTGGGTGTTGGTGTTGGCGTCGATTACGCGGTGTATATTTACAGCCGCATGAACGATTATATTGATCGGGGCGAAACCCTGTCTGAATCCTGTTATCACGCGATGCGTTTGACTGGCAAACCGATAATTTTCACCGGTATGGTGTTAGGCGTAGGTGTCGGTGCCTGGATCTTTGCGCCACTTAAATTTCAGGCGGATATGGGAATTTTGCTCACTTTTATGTTCGTGGTAAATATGCTCGGTGCGATTATCGTCATGCCCGCGTTGGCCCGGTGGTTTTTGGGCCCAAGGTTAAAAGCGGCACGGGAGAAAATAGTTAGTAAGCCTATTGACCTGTCAAACTGAAGACCTGCCAAACTGAGTTTGCTAGTTTTCAGGCCTTACTGATTCCCAGCGGCCGCTGGTTCCTGGGGCTAGCGATTTCCATTGCTGCTAACTTCCAGGGCTACTGAGTTTAAAGCTGCCATTATTCGATACCTGTTGCACCCCCCAGTATCCGTCCAATTTCGTCATTGATAACCAGGTCCGCGATATCATCAAGATCGGTGGGGTCGCGATTAATAATGGCAAGCTGAGCATCATTGCGTTTAGCAACTGATGGAAATCCTGCTGCAGGATAAACCACCAGGGAAGAGCCTATCGCCAGAAATAAATCACAGGCGACCGTAGCCGCCTGAGCTTTGACCATTTCGTCCTGAGGCATAGCCTGTCCAAAGGATATGGTGGCCGTTTTAACCAGGCCATCGCAATGATCACAAACCGGCAGGCTTTCATCCCGCTCAAAGTTCTCTTTAATCAACTGCAAATCGTAGCGCTGGCCGCAATCCAGGCAATGTGCATAGGTGGCGTTGCCGTGCAGTTCAATCATTTTTGCGTCCGGTACGCCAGAGCGTTGATGAAGGCCATCGACATTTTGAGTAATAACATGGCTGACGATACCTAGCTCTACCAGCTTTGAAATAGCACGATGACCACGATTTGGCTCAGCCTTTTTCATATCTTTATCAAACATGAGTTTAAGTCGCCAGGCATCTCGTCGAGCATCCGCAGAAGCAACAAATTCACTGAAATCCACGGGCTTATGCTTACTCCAGATTCCTCCAGGGCTGCGGAAGTCGGGTATGCCGGATTCAGTGCTAATCCCGGCGCCGGTAAATACGACGGCGCGCTGGCACTTATCGAGCATAGCTTTTAGGCGGGCGACATTATTTTCGGTGTTAGTTGCTGTGTTATTTGAGGAGCTCTTTGAGATGTTAGCTGAGGGGTGATTTATGATGTTGTCAGTCATTGGCTTATTTCCTGGAGATTATTTTGCAAGCGTTTTGCATGGGTCGTGTTAATAACAGCATAGTCAAAAATCACTTTGGTGCTACGTAATTCTTATGGCGTGATTATCCGAAAAGTCGCTGAAGCCGAGGCCAGTAATTCGCCGTTCATTGATGTGAGCTCCGCAGCCATAAACCCTATCGTGCGAGCCTTTTGCACGATCCAGCCTTCAGCAATAACCGGGCCGGGTTTAACGCCCTTGATAAAACTGGTTTTTATTTCCAGCGTGGGTATGGAGGTGTCGGGTGGGCAGGTACTGATCAGCGCGGGGGCCATAACGTCATCGAGCATAGCGCTTACGAAGCCACCCTGTACAAAGCCTTTTGGATTGGTCATGGCCTCGGTGGGCTGATATTGAAATTTCATTCTGCCGCCGCCAGGTGTGACCTCAAGAATAGTTATCCCCAGTAACTGGCTACACAGCGCGGGTGGCACCTCGCCCCGCAATATCGCCCATATGTGATGTTCCGCTGCCGACATAACTTCAACTCCCCGTGTTTATTTAATGTTGGTGGACTTTCAAGGTAGAGGATTCTACTCTTCATCTACGCCCTAATAATTAATCAATGCGTTTAACAATAATGGAAGATACTGTCATGCCTGCATCCAAATCCACACCCAACGAACATTTGCTAACTGGAATACGTATTCTTGATCTCACCCGCGCCCTGGCGGGTCCCACCTGTAGCCGCATGTTTGCCGAGCTTGGCGCTGAGGTGATCAAGATAGAACCCGCTCCGTCAGGGGATATGGTGAGGGGTATATCCAAATTGCGCGGTGATAGCAGTCTCTACCTTATTCAGCAGAGTCTGAATAAAAAAAGCGTCTGTGTAAATCTCCGTACCCCGGAAGGCATGGCCATCGTTAAAGACCTGGTGCCCCACTGTGACGCGGTGGTTGAAAATTTCAAACCCGGAATAATGGCCGACATGGGTCTTGGTTATGACGACCTCCGCGCACTTAAGGAAGATATTATTTTGTGTTCCATCTCGGCTCTCGGTCAGACCGGCCCGCTTTCCGGCAAGCCGGGTTATGACTATATCGCTCAGGCCTATTCGGGTATTACCTCAATGATTGGTGAGGCAGAAGACTCGCCTTATATTCCCCTGGCAGGTATTGGTGACGTCAGCACCGGTGTTCATGGGGCTTTTTCCATCGCTGCGGCTCTCCTGCATCGTGCTCGAACCGGGCGCGGCCAGCATCTGGATATCGCCATATTAGATTGTTATTACCACTGTCATGAAGTCAATGTTCACCAGGCCAGCGGTAGCGATGGTGCGATCAAACCGAGTCGTTCAGGGCGGCATTTATCTTATCTTTGTCCGGCCGGGATATTTAAGGGGCCGGGTGGTGACATTATCATGATGGCATTTATGCATCACTGGAAGGACTTATGTAAAGCCATGGGGCGACTGGATTTGATTGAAGACGAGCGTTACGCCAACGACGCAGTGCGTCTTGAGCGACGAGATGAGGTGATCGCCCTGATTGAAGATTGGTTTTCAGGCTTCGACAGCGTCGATGCGGTGATAGAAATGCTCGAAGCTAACCACTTACCCTGTGCACCGGTATTGAGCGTTGAGCAAACCCTGACCCATCCTCATTTAGTCGAACGGGGCACAGTGAGAACCGTGAAAGATGCCCTTGGGGGAGAATTTATAATTCCGGGGATGCCGATCAGAACCTCAGAGTACCCAGCTAACCCGGACTATCACGCGCCGGGGCTTGGCGAACATAACCGAGAGATATTGAGTTCCCTGTTGGGTCGTAGCGAGGCGGAAATCATGGCCTTATATGAAGGTGGCGCTTTGGTAGATGATGCATAGTAGCGAATTGCATTTTTCGCGATCGTTCTTACTTTGAGCAAAATTAGCCTGTTGGGAACTAGCTAAGATGCTGTTTTATTCTATCGATACCGGGCTTATGGGCGAGCAATTCTGATTTATCGATACCGCATAATTCATGGGGAAAGACTAGCCAGGCATCGGTGGTCCGCAAGTAGTAGTCAGGACTCAGTTCGGTTTTGTTGCGTTGAGGTTTGTACCAGGGGGTTGCGATGCGAATTTCGGGTAGAACGCTGGGTTTATTATTAGTGTCAGTGGTGCTGCAGAGAGCATTAATATTACTAATCAGCGCAGCGAGGGTTTGACCGCTATCGAGAACGTCATCGACTAAAAGTATTTTCTCGAATTGCCCCCTGCGTTCAGCGATATATTCCAGCCCGCAAAGCTCCACGCTCGCCCGCTGCTGGTCAACGCCGCTGTAGAGCAGCGAGCGTACCGGGATATGATCTGCAACTACCCCAGCCAGGCTCAGTAATTCATGGATGGCAATGGCTATCGGGGAGCCACCACGCCAGATGCCGACAATCAAATCCGGCTGAAAGCCGCTGTCCAGTACTTGCTTGCCCAGCTCAAAAGCATCCTCTAGCAGTTCGTTGGCGCTGATAAATATTTTGCTTTCCACGGGTGCCTGTCCTGTTTAAATTTCCCTATGGCTTTGTCACCAAAGGTGGTGAATAGCGCTATAATGCGCGCTGATTTTTGGCTAGCCATTGTGAACGACGGAGTCTAATGATGAAACAAGCGAAACTGATTGCTGTACCTGCGGCTTTTATTGCTGCCATAACATTGGTGCTGACACTAGCTGCCTGTAGCGGCGAAAAGGAAGAAGTCACCTTAAG
>CALLDA010000167.1 GCA_937998635.1 uncultured Pseudomonadales bacterium | reverse complement strand
CATCCACTGAGCGCCGAGCACTTAAAATCAACACCGGCAGGTCGATCTTGCGATCACGAAGGCATTCGATCAGCGACCAGCCATCCAGTTTCGGTAACATCAAATCAACAATAGCGGCATCGTAGCCGCCGGTCGTTGCTTGGGCTAGCCCCGCCTCGCCGTCCTCGGCATGTTCAACACGATAACCCGCCTGTTGCAGTCCTTTAACAATGAACTGAGCAATTTTTTTGTCGTCTTCGATGAGTAGAAGTCGCATAGTGTTTACCCTTGTTCCACCCAGTAGGGCACTGCTGTCAAGCTATTAAAGGTAATATTAACTCGGTAACGTGATTTCGGGAGAAAAACCTGTATTACCATTTGGTTAACCACAGGACTTTTAACAGGGCTCACGACATAATTAAGCCAATGAAGTTTAGACGATCACTCACTCTCGTTACTATGTGGCTGCTCGGCCCAGGGGTAATCCCCATTTACGCTGATGAAACCCCCGAGCTCACCGGCGGAGGTATCGACCTGGCCGAGGCTAGCGTCGATAAAGACGATGTCCTGGCCAGGCTATACCGCTCTCCGTCAGAACGCCGAGAAGCCGGATTAGGCCGACATGTCACCGAGTGGTTGACCGTGTCAGGTCTTGTTGAAGTCGAGTCGGAACACAGCGTTCAGGAATTTGCCAGTGAGCGGTCTGATGACAGCCGTCACTTTACCGACAAAACCATACAGTTGGGTCTAACTGCCAGCTTGACAGAGCACATCGCTACGGAGTTTGTACTGGAGCATGAAGTGGATATTGATCACACCCTGCTTGATGAAGCGATAGTGCAATACGAGGGTGAACTACTGAGCATGGAGCTGGGCCGCCTGTACCTGCCTTTTGGCGAATACTACAGTCATTTCGTTACCGGTCCGATACTTGAATTTGGCGAGACCCGTGGTAATGCCCTGGTTGTCGATATCGAACTCAATGACTATTTTGACCTCATTACCTACGCTCTGTCTGGCAAGGCGGAAAAACTCGATCAATCTGGTGGCCACTTAGACTGGGGTGGCGGAGTCGATTTCGCCAATGCCGATGAATCGGTGCAGATCAGTGTTGGTTATTTTTCTGACCTGGCCGAAACTGAAGAAAAACTACTCGATGATTTTCGCCATGATTATCGCCATCGCGTCGACGCCATCAGCGCCCATGCTCTTATTGGTGGCAATCATTACGAGATTACCGCTGAATACCTCGCTGCCCTACGCAGCTTTAAGGAACTGGATAAGCAGGAAAATCGACCATGGGCCGCTAACCTCGAATTGGCCTGGTTTCCAACCCCCTACTTCCAGCTCGCCGCCCGCGCCGAAGCCAGCAGCGATATTGCTGACCAGCCGCGCCGCCAGTACGGGCTGTCAGCGGCCTGGTTGATTAGCGGTCACATCAATATTTCCGTCGATTATCTCTTTGGCCAGTTCAAAAATGACTTCGCTTTTGACGATGACGACAATGAAATCGACACGCGCCATCTACTCGCCGCGCAAGTATCGATTGAATTCTAGCGGCACCTTATCTCGCGACAACTTGTAGAACGCCATCCCCGCCACGATCCTCACCTTCATCTCTTACCTTTCCAAATGGTAATGCTCCGACAAGCCAGCGGTAAGGTTGCCTGTCTAGTCTATACATTCGGTTCAACGCAGGGTCGCCATCCGGTGATCTGAACCGGCGGGTGAAGTCCGAGTAGATACAAACCTTTGCCCGATATGCACATTTGTCAAAAATACATAGGAGTATTGGACATGAAACAAGTAATCAAGGTAACACAACCCTTATGGCACTCAGTTTATGCAGGCCTCACTGCCTCCCTGTTTTGCCTGGGCCTGGCACCAGCTTACGCTGGCGAACATGAAGAAGAAGCAACCCTGGCAGAGTCTGAGATCTTCTTTGAACTCAACAACACCGACGGTGACCTGGGCATCCACGGCTTGATCGACGGCGATGCCTGGAAACGTTTACGCATCTTCGACCACAATGAACGCACAATGCTGGATATCCATGTCAAAAGTCGACTACGGAAACAGGGCCTGACGGAGATATTTTTCGAAAGTGCCGAGCCACCCTTTGAAAGCGATGACCCTGAAGATGTCACACTCGCGCCGGCGGAGTTCTTCGCACGCTTCCCAGCAGGTACCTATGAAGTAGAAACCATTACCACGGAAGGAGAAGAACAGGAGGGGGAGGCAGAAATTACCCATATCATGCCCGCACCTCCTGTAATTAAGGTTAACGGTGAAGCTGCCGCTGAGGACTGCGACTCAGTACTGCCGGAGATTCCCGCAGGCGATGTCGTTACGATTAGTTGGGAGCCGGTCACTGAGGCTCACCCGGATCTCGGCGCGGATCTCCCCGTCGGCGAGGTACTGGACATCGTCAATTATGAAGTGGTTGTCGAGATTGACGAAACCCCTTATAGAACCAGCACTATCCTGCCATCCGATGCCACAGAGTTTGTCGTGCCCAACGAAATACTTGAACTCACAGAAGGCGATGGTGAAGTAAAGTTTGAGGTGCTGGTGCGTGAAGCGAGTTATAACCAGACTGCAGTGGAAAGTTGCTTCGCTGTAGCGCCCTGATCAGTAAAGTCTGGATACATCAACATCAAGCGTGGGAGTTTTATTGCCCACGCTTGTTTGGTTCTTTAATTGCTTATTTAATCCCATTAAGCGCGGCGCGAAATTGATTCTTTTTCAGACACAACGAGATATGCATAAGTCTGTGACACCAGTCATAGAAACGTGCAAAACCTGACTAGCTGGATTAGCGAACTGTGACAACTATTTGAGCTATAAATTAAACGGGGTTACTATCGGACTTCCGACACTCATAAACGACAAGGATAACAGTATATGAAATTACCTAATGGAAAGAAGCTAGTGGGCGTAATCGCTCTGTCAACCCTGCCTTCCCTGGCCTTTGCTGAGGCAGCTGGAGGCCCCAACTGTGGCTGGGGTAACATGTTGTTTGAAGGTCAGTCTGGTCTCGGTTCTCATTTAATCGCGACACTGACTAATGGCACCTCCGGCAACGCTACCTTCGGCATGACCAGTGGTACTAATGGTTGCGCGACTGATGGCAACCTTACCTATGGTGGCACCAGTCTACTGGCTCAGATTATGGATGAGTTTTCTGAGGATGTCGCCCGCGGTCACGGTGATGCACTTGACGCGATGGCAGTAACTCTGGGTATCGCAGCGCAGGATCGTGCAAGCTTCGCCCGCGTCACCCATGAAAACTTTGACACCTTGTTCCCGAACGAAAACGTCACTGCAGAACAGGTGATGGCCTCTATTAACAGCTTAATGAAAAACGACCAGCAGCTGTCTAAATACGCCGCTTAATTACCTTTAAAATGCCCTGTACTGCTCGCGACGGTACAGGGTATTTTTTCGCCCATAAATATCTAAGCTCCTCAACACCTACCCAGACTCCCTGGAAGCAGCAATGCAGATAAAATTGATTGTGCTGGGAATACTGCTCATTACCTGCACATCGGGGAACACTTACGCCGAAACAAAAAAACAATACATCGAAGAGTTAGAGGCCCTGGCCGATCAAAAACAACTGTGGCTTGAGCGGCAATGGATCAACTTGCTCCACTACAAATCATCAAACCGAAAACTCATTGGCGGTAATAATCATACGCGCTCCAGCTATGTCGATGACCCCGACTTCTTTCTCAGCGGTGATGACGCCAGTAATGTCGAAGCCGAGCTAAAGGCTAACTTAGCAGGCTTTTTCACCACCGCCGTATCCGATGATAAACACCCCCAATGCCGCTTTCCAGCCCGCTACAACTGGCTGGTCAAGCAACTCGACATTGACCTGGACAAACTTCCCAATCCCGACTGTGCGCTATATCGGCAGTGGCGAAATATGGTTAACGCTAACAGCGTGGTACTAGTATTTCCCGCACACCACCTTAATAGCCCATCGTCTATGTTCGGTCATACCCTGCTTCGACTTGATCCACCGACGGCTGAAAATAAAACCGACTGGCTCTCCTACGGGGTTAATTTTGGCGCCAATGTGCCTGCTGATGACAACTCCCTGCTTTACGCTTTCCGAGGCCTGACCGGCGGTTATCCCGGTCAGTTTATTGTCGCACCCTACTTCCAGAAAATTCAGGAATATAACCGCATAGAAAACCGAGATATCTGGGAATATCCCTTAAACCTCACACCGGAAGAAACCAGCCTCCTGGTCACCCACCTTTGGGAGCTTAAGGAGATCAACTTTGATTATTTTTTCTTTACCGAAAACTGCTCCTATCGGCTTCTGGAATTGCTGGAAATCGCGCGACCATCGGCGGAATTAACCGATGATTTTGTGATTTCGGCCATCCCTATAGATACTATCCGTAGTGTCCAAAACGGCGGTTTTATTCAGACCACTCACTATCGACCCGCATTGGCCAGCCAGCTTAAACACCAATTAAATAAATTGCCTGATGCCTTACACCCTTTGGTCGCAGATTTAGCCGAAAATCCCGCTAACACAGACCAGGCCAGCTTTCGAAACTTACCGAGCGATCAACAATATCAGATTGTGCAAGCAGCCTATCGCGCTTTGCGCTACCGCGAGGCTAAGGCATCCCGTAACCAGATAGCAGCTAAAAACAGTTTGGCCCTGTTAAAAAAGCTCAGTCAATACCCGGTGCAAGCGCCCCTGGAATTCACCGCACCCATATCTCCCGAAAACAGTCATCAAAGTAAGCGACTTTCACTAAAGCAGGGCCGTGATAACGATCAGAACTATAGCGAGCTGGAATTCCGAATGGCCTACCACAGCCTGCTCGACAACAGTCACGGCTTTCTCTCTGGTGCCCAGATCAACATGGGTAATACCGCCATCCGCTACTACGATGACGACAATATCAAACTACAACGCCTGGACGTGGCAGATATTTTTTCATTGACGCCGAAAAACGCTTTTTTTGATCAACTTTCCTGGCGGGCCTACGGGGGTTTTGAGCGCGTCCAGGTGGCAGACAATCGGCCTCTGGCTAGCCACGTAACCGGAGCTGGTGGCTATGCCTTTGAGCTCGACGGCGGGACTTTATTCACGCTGTTAACTGCGCGCATTGAGCACAATCGTGATTTTGATGACCCGGTGGAATTGGCGCTCGGAACTCAGCTTGGCTGGCTCTACCAAAATCGCCTGGGCGTGGGTTCTCTGTCCGCATCTGGCCTCGAATTTACCGGCAACGAGCAGCGCCTTGATCTGACGGTGGAGCAGGATATTGTCTTATCGGTCAATCATGCACTGCGTTTTAAGGCTGATCGCCGCTGGTACAACAAACATACCGCAAACGAGTTTTCGCTAAGCTATCATTTCTTTTTCCGTTGATATCTTTGTGGTCAAATAATGTCTCAGGTCGATCATGTCCGCTAGTCAACACGTCAGGCTCTTCGATAACGCAAGCGAAGCCAGGTGCAAAGAAGCATCGGGAAAACAGTATCCAGTAGGGGGAAAGTGCCCAGCAGGGATGAACTATTTGGCGTTAGTCTTACTAACCACCTTACTGCTTAACGGCTGTTCCGGGATGTTCTTCTTTCCGGCGCGGCACCACGTACAAACACCCGATCAGCTCGAACTCAATTATCAGGACATTCAGCTTACCGCTGCCGATGGCACCGAACTACACGCCTGGCTCTTACCTGCTGCTGGCCTGCCACAAGCAACTATTCTGTTTTTACATGGCAATGCTGAGAACATCAGCACCCATATTCAAAACGTGCGCTGGTTACCGGCTGCTGGGTACCAGGTGCTGTTGCTCGACTATAGAGGTTTTGGCAACTCAGAAGGCGCAGCTGAGTTGCCCGAGATTTTCCTCGATATCGACGCAGCCCTGGACTGGATAAACACAACGCCAACTGTAAATGGGCAGCCTCTGTTCCTGCTCGGACAAAGCATCGGCGCCAGCCTGATGCTGTACAGCGCTACCAGGCATATCGACAACCCCCGCCTCTGCGGTCTGATCAGCGATGCCGCATTTACTCGCTACAGCGACATCACTCGCCATGTGGCCAGGCAGTCCTGGCTAACATGGCCTCTGCAATATCCGCTGGCCTGGATGATGAGTAATAACTATGATCCCATTGACGCGCTTGCCGAGCTCGACTCCTTACCAATTTTATTTTTCCAAAGTATCGATGACCAGGTCATCCCCTATAGCAACCTAAGCCAACTCAGCGCCGCACACCGAGGTGACAACCTGCAAGTTTCCACAACGGGACCCCACACCGCAACGTTCTGGCAACACCAAAACCGCTCAGTAATGCTGGGGTTTCTGCGCAAGCACAGCTGTATTGATATGAATAAAACGCCGCTGAACAACTTATAGAGAACAAATAGCCAAGACTGCGCTCTGAGGTTATGATTCATCGCCGGGAAATCAAGAGCAAAGCCTCCGCGCCGCCGATACCTGCCTCAAACCAAGCGCCCCAATACCTAAACCCGATAGATCAGGATACCCCAACATGAGTTTTGACCAGCTGTTACAGCCCCTTGACCTCGGCTTCACCACCATTAAAAACCGCATCATGATGGGCTCCATGCACACTCGAATGGAGCTAATCGACCGACCCTACGAGCGGCTGGCGGCTTTCTATGGCGAGCGCGCTAAAGGCGGCGCGGGCCTGATTGTAACTGGCGGTTATTCGCCCAACGACAGTGGTGTTATCGAAACCGGTGCGCCGGTATTTAACAACGAAGACGAGATTGAAAACCACCGACTGGTGACCGACCGAGTTCATGCCGAAGGCGGTAAAATCCTGATGCAGGTATTACATACCGGTCGCAACGCCAAGATTGATCAACCAGTGGGTGCGTCGGATATCCCCTCACGCATCAACCCCTGCACCCCCCATATTTTGACCGGTGAAGAAATCGAGCAAATTATTGAAGACTTTGCTAACTGCTCCCTGCTCGCTAAAAAAGCCGGTTACGACGGTGTTGAGATCATGGCCTCTGAAGGTTACTTGATCAATCAGATGCTGGTCACCCGTACCAATAATCGCACTGACGAATGGGGTGGCAGTTACGAAAACCGTATGCGCTTTGCCATTGAAATCGTCAAACGCACCAAAGCCAAAGTCGGCGATGATTTTATTCTTATGTATCGTATTTCCGCCATCGACCTGGTCGAAGACGGTGCCACCGGTGATGAGATTGTGCAACTGGCCCAGGCCCTGGAACAAGCGGGCGTGACTTTATTTAACACCGGCATTGGCTGGCACGAAGCCCGTATCCCGACCATCGCCTACATGGTGCCCCGTGCCGCCTGGCGCTTTGCTATCCGCAACCTGACTGACAACGTTAACATTCCGGTCATCGCCTCCAACCGCATCAACACCCCCGAAGTCGCAGAAGACATCGTTGCCAGCGGCGATGCAGCCATGGTTTCCATGGCCCGACCTATGCTGGCCGATCCACACTTTGCGCGTAAAGTGGCCGATGGCCAAGCCAATGAGATTAACACCTGTATTGGCTGTAATCAGGCCTGTCTCGACTTCATTTTTACCGACCGCGTGACCAGCTGTCTGGTTAACCCTAAAGCTGCGCGCGAGCTGGAGTTCAATGAAGCTGTCGCCATCAAAGACAATAAAACTGTCGCCGTGATTGGCTCCGGTCCAGCCGGATTATCCGCCGCCTGCACCGCCGCAGAGCGGGGTCATAAAGTCACCCTGTTTGAAGCCGGTAGCGAAATTGGTGGGCAATTAAACCTGGCTAAAATCGTCCCCGACAAAACTGAATTTTATGAATTTATTCGTTACTTCCAGTCACAACTCGATAAGTTCGGCGTCGATGTGCAACTCAACATCAGGGTCGACGCAAGCACCCTGGGTAACAAGTTTGATGAAGTCATCGTCGCGACCGGCATCACCCCGCGCATCCCGGATATTCCCGGCATTGATCATCCCTCGGTTATTTCCTATCTGGATTTATTAACCGGCCAGGCGACAACCGGCAAACGGGTGGCCATTCTCGGTGCTGGTGGTATCGGCTTTGATGTCGCGGTATTACTGACCCATGGCGAAGGTGATAGCGCGCCGGATACCGACAGCTTTCTGGCCAAATGGGGTGTCGATACCACCATGAGCGAGCCGGGCTCCCTGTCCAAAGACGGGCCGAAGTTCCCTGCCCCAGCCCATGAAATCACGATGATGCAGCGCAAACCCAAGTCCCTGGGTCGCGGCCTCGGCCTCACCAGCGGCTGGGTTTTGCGAGCAGAATTAGATGCTGCGGGAGTCACTAGCATTCCCGGTGTGAGCTATCAGAAAATTGATGATGAAGGCCTGCATTACAGCGTTAACGATGAAGACCTTACCCTCGCCGTAGATAGTATCGTGATTTGTACCGGGCAGGATTCTAATAATGCTCTGTATAACGAACTGACTGATGCGGGCATCAATTGTCGTTTAATTGGCGGCGCTTCTGAAGCTAAAGAACTCGATGCCCTGGCAGCGGTGAGTCAGGGAATGGAAGTGGCGGCGGCTATTTAAATGTCGCTCCTGGCCGGGGGTGCAAGCTCTGGCCCTGGCCTGAGTTCAAATTCAATCTCGTCTCATACGGCTTCACGGCCAAGCTATTTATCAAACAATGCTGTTTAAACCAGCTCACTCAAACCATCAAATACCAGCTCGTTATAACTGACAATACCGACTACTTTGCCATCGACAATGACCGGCGCATTAGATAAACCAAACTGGTCAAACAGTCGCGCGCAGTAACGGACATCCATTTCCGGATCAACTGGAACAACGGGTTTGGACATAATTTCGTAGATATTCACCCGGTCTGGTGCTCGATCTTTAGCCAGCACTTTTTTAGCAATATCGGATAAAA
>CALLDA010000166.1 GCA_937998635.1 uncultured Pseudomonadales bacterium | reverse complement strand
TCCAGTAAATATGCGGTAGAGGCGTCTGAAGCCTATGTTAATCTGGCCCGCGAGCATGGGCTTGACCCTGCAAGCATGGCTCTGGCTTATGTAAACTCGCGACCTTTCGTGACCAGCAATATTATCGGCGCGACGAAAATGGAACAGCTAAAAACCAATATCGCCAGTATTAACGTTGAATTGTCAGAAGAAGTGGAGAAGGGCATCGACACCATCCACGCCCGCTTTTCAAATCCCGCGCCCTGATCTGGCCGTGCCGAAATTTCCCTGTTGCCTTTCAATTTAGGGCTTAGGATTAGCCTTAATCATCATAGTGAGACGGGAGATGCAGACCATGCGCTCCCGATCATCCCGAATAATAATTTCCCACACATGGGTCGAACGGCCCAGATGGATGGGTTTGCTGGTGCCGTAAACGTAGCCTTCTGACACTGAACGGAGATGGTTGGCGTTGATGTCCAGACCCACGCAATGGTCCTTGTCGGGATCAAGGCACAATGACGAGGCATGACTACCCAGTGATTCTGCCAGCAGACAGGACGCGCCACCGTTGAGGATGCCGTACTTCTGGCGAGTGCGATTATCCACCGGCATGCGGGCTACCAGATAGTCGTCACCGGCCTCGATAAATTCAATGCCGACATGGCTGGCCGCAGTGTCTATGGAGCTTTCGTTGATAGCGTCCAGGGAAATTTCTTCGTGCCAAATACGCATAGTGGTGAATATCCTGTTTGGAGTTTATTTAGTCTTAAGCCATTACTTAAGGCTTACTATTCAGGGTAAAGAGGGCGCAATTCTGTCAGTTTAGTTTTTTTGCTGCCAGTGGGTATTTGATGAATGGCTTCCAGATGTTTGACCAACGCTTTCGTGTCAAATGCCTTTTCGTCGCTGCTTTCCTGGGTGTTCGCGTCGTTGTTTAGGTCGTTGTTTACGCCGGTTTTTACGGTAAGCGGGTGTTTATCATACAAACGCATATCAAGCTCTTCGAAGAGTAGTTTTAGCTCGGTATCCTCGGCCTTTGAAGCGACTTGATCCAGGGTGTGAATACTTGTCTGCTGCCAGTGTTTACGCGCCCAATGGATAATGGCTTCTCGCAGAGCGGGGTAGTTATGGTCCGCTGCGGCAAGGTGAACCGATTTGAGTGTCGCATTAGAGGTGGCAGGTGTGGTTTCATTTATGCTCGCGTCGGCGTGTTGAGAGTTTCGGCCCCGCCACCACATAATCCCGAAGGTAATACCCAACAGCGCCAGTAGAATATTGGAAGCGATTAATGCTTTTAGCATTAGCCCATTCTCTGTTGGCGCAATAGTAGAAGGCGCTAAGGCATCGTTGTTGGGTGGCGGTATGGCTGTTACCTCCGCTGGTGGCGGGCTGGTAGCTGCCCCGGGTAATACCTGGAAGGTCTCACTGGGTAGCAGGGCGGTCGCCATACGTTCGTTCACAGTATCCCACCATTGCACCCGGATTTCGGGGAAGGTTAAGGGGCCGGACTTGTTGGGTACGATGGCCATGGATTCTATTCGGTGCCCGGTCACGCCCTGAGCGTTGGTGTTATCTTCAAGTTGTGCTTGATCCCTATAAATTTTGAGGTCTTCATTTTGCTCGATAAGCAGCGGCGGTAATTGGGCTGCGGTGAGACCCTGGGCGCTCAAAGTAATATTGCGAGTGACAGGCTCGCCGACAGTCATGGTGGGTTTATCGTTGCCCCAGTTGTCAGAGAGGCTGACCGCGCTGGCCGGTAGCCAGCTGGTGTTAAGCGCTTCAGCCGGACGAGGTTTCACCGACAGTATTTGTTCTTTTGTTGTCAGGGCAATACGTTTTCTTTCGTAATTAAACCTGGCGACACCAGCGTAGCGTAGCGCTGGAATACTCAGCTCTCCACTGTTTTCAGGAAAAATAGCGTACTGGGTTTCGACGACGATGTAGTCTTTACCATTGACTTGTTTTTGGTATTGCCTGTCAGAAATTTTTATTACCTGAGCATCGGGAATATTCAGGGGCGTCATTTCAAAATTGCTTAAGGGCACAGCGGTCAACAGCCGTAATGTTAGTAGAGCCTGTTCCTGGACATAGACGCTGGATTTTTCCAGTTTCACCTCAGTAAAAATTTCCGAGTTTGACTGGCTACTGGCAGATGGCTTGAGCACTTTTATCTCTAAGGCATCACTGACTTCGCCTTTGAAACTGAAGCTGGGAATAATTAACAGGCCGGTTTTTTTCGGACTAAGCGTTAACAGCCACTGAGTATAGGATTCTCTTTTACCATTGTTGTTTGAAAAACGGCTTTGACGATTGCGACTAAGGATTTCGAAATCTTTTTCCAGGCTATCAAAATCGGGTTCGCCAAATAGCACTTGCTCGTCCAGAGAGATAGTCAGCGTCAGGGTTTCGCCACTACTGACTTCCTGCCTGTCTACCCGCGAACTGAGGTTCGCCGCGTACAGGGGCAGGGTGGTGCAGAACAACAAGACTGTTGTTAAGGCTGCAAGTATTGAGGGGGCAAGTGTTGAGGGGCGAAGCATTAAGCGAGCACGCATTAAAGGGCCAAGCAACGCGCCAAGAACAGGTTTTAATGTTTTGACGATAGCCCTGTGCTGATAGAACATTACCACCGCTGACTCTCCTGCTGTTTGGTGTTTTGTTGGCTGGATTGCTTTTTTAGCCAGGCTTCGTAGGCGAACTTATTACGCAGTAAACCACCGGGATCATCAGGGACTCTGCGCAGCCATTGCTCCATGGCCTGGCGTTGTTCACTGGAAAGGTCATCCTTCTGTTCTTGCAGTTCTCCGGCTTGTTGAGATTGCTGTTCTGACTCTTGTTGTT
>CALLDA010000165.1 GCA_937998635.1 uncultured Pseudomonadales bacterium | reverse complement strand
TCACGGCGCTGAATAACAAGCTGTTCTTTGCGCTTGCCGATGCGGTGGGGCATCCCGAATGGAAAGATGATCCAGATTTGGCCGATGCTCGTATTCGCGGTAAGAAGCGATCAAAAGTGAATGACCTGGTGCAGCAGGCTTTGCTGACCCGCAGTCGTGATGAATGGGTCAAGCTATTGCGCCCGGCGGGTGTGCCCTGTTCCCCGATACAGGATACAGCGGAAGTGCTGGCCCATGCCCAAACCCAGGCGATAGGTATGATCGACAATAGTGGTGACCTGCCGGTGGTGCAATCGGCCCTGCGTATCAATGGCGAGCGGGCCGGTGTTAGGAGCAAAGCGCCGACGCTGGGGGAACATAATCAAAAATATCTGGACAAAGACTGAAGCTAATTTAAACAATGCGGCAAGCGCCTGTCCCTCCATCCGACAGGCCCCACCCTTCACCCCACACACAATAAAAAATCGGGAGTTAACGATGACCACACTCAGCGCAGAAATTCAGGCCTTTAGAGAACAGTTTGTCGCCAATGTACCCGAGGAGGTATTGCAAACTTTACTGGGTGAAACTGAAAAGCTGGTGGCTACGGGTATTGCAGAACGGGCGCGAGGTGTGGGGGATCAATTCCCTGATGCCGAATTAGTTGATGCCCACGGTAAAAAGGTGTCACTCAGCGAATTACTGAACAATGGCCCGACGATTATTAATTTCTATCGGGGCGAGTGGTGTCCCTATTGCAATCTGGAAATCAATGCCTTCCAGCGTTTACTGCCCGAGATCAAATTAAAGGGTGCGCAGATGGTGGCGATTAGCCCGCAGACCCCGGATAAATCCCTCACGGTGGAAGAAAAGCACACACTGGAATTCCCGGTGTTGAGTGATGTTGGCAACGGGCTGGCCCGGGATCTCGGCCTGGTGTTTAATCTGCCAGAAGCCTTGAAAGTCGCCTATACCAATTTCGGTTTCCCCCTGCCCGATTACAACGGTGATGACAGCTGGACCTTACCTATTCCAGCGACCTACGTGGTTGATCGAGATGGCCTCATTACCTATGCCTTTGTTGATGCGGATTATTCCCAGCGCGCTGAGCCTCAAGAGGTGCTGGACTCCATCTAGACCGCTTTTGTGCATGTGGCCTGAAGGTTGGTATAGCTCGCTCCATACACTTTTAACGGTAGGTAATTGACCTGCTTTACTTGTTGAAATTCAGCGCCTTGGCTACTATGTGCGCCCCTGTCTGACATCCAGCCTGGTATTTCTATGTCTCTATTTGATTTTGCCGATGGCCGCGAAGGCTATTACGGCGATTATGGCGGTACTTTTTTACCGGAAATCCTCACTGCCACCATTGAGGAATTGCGGCTTTGTTTTCGATCCTGCAAAGAAGATCCCACGTTTTGGGCCGAATTTGCCGAGTTAATGCGCACTTATTCCGGCCGCCCAACGCCGGTTTCCTATCTGGAGAATCTCTCAGATAAACTGGGCGGCGCACGTATTTTTGTTAAGCGTGAAGACCTGAACCACACCGGTTCTCACAAGATTAACAATGTTATGGGTCAGGGACTGATCTGCAAACGGCTGGGTAAAAAGCGGGTGATTGCCGAGACCGGCGCTGGTCAGCACGGTTTTGCTACCGCCACCATGGCCGCGCGCTTTGGCTTTGACTGCAAAATTTATATGGGCGAAGTTGACGTCGCCCGACAACGGCCCAATGTATTCTGGATGGAAAATCTCGGCGCTGAAGTGGTGTCTGTTACTGATGGTCAGCGCACTTTGAAAGATGCCATCAACGAATGCCTACGCGACTGGGTGACCAATATGGGCGACACCCACTACGTGCTCGGCACCGCCTGTGGGCCGCACCCCTTTCCGGAAATGGTCAGTTTCTTCCAGTCCATTATCGGCAAAGAAGCCCGCGAACAAATTATTAAAGAGGCTGGAAAGTTACCTGATCGGGTCTTTGCCTGTGTCGGCGGCGGCTCCAATGCCATCGGTATTTTCCAGGGTTTTATGGATGACAATGTTGAGCTAGTGGGGGTCGAAGCGGGTGGCCACGGTGCTGGTTCCGGTTTGCATGCTTCACGGCTGGCCTATGAAGATGCCTCCGTTGGCGTCGCTCAGGGTTTCAAAACCTACTTCCTGCAAAATAATGATGGCAATATGCTGGAAACCCACTCCATTGCCGCTGGGCTGGATTACATCGGCATCAACCCTATTCTTACCGACCTCTGGGAAAAACAGCGGGTGCGCTTTGAAGCCGCCACCGATGACATGGTTCGTGACACACTAAAACTGGTGATGCGCACAGAGGGCTTGATCCCGGCCCTGGAAAGCACCCATGCCTTTGCTCAGGCGGTGCTCGAAGCACCCAGAATGTCGAAGGACGAAGTGATTCTGATCAATCAGTCGGGTCGCGGTGATAAAGATATTTTTACCGTCGCCGATACCATCGAAGACGATCACTGGAAACAGTTTATTAAAGATAAGGCAGTAGAATATGGCGCTTGAGCCAGTGTCTTTAGAAAAGTACCTGCGCGACCGTTTGCAGCACAAAGACCTGCTGCTGATGACCCATGTTGTCTGTGGTTATCCCTCTTTTGAGGACAACTGGCGCGAGCTGGAAATCATGGCTGAGTTTGATGTCGATCTGGTCGAACTACAGTTTCCTTTTTCTGAACCCTCCGCCGATGGTCCGCTGTTTGTGAAGGCTAACCAGGAAGCGGTAAGCAGTGGTGTTCGCCCCGCAGATTGCTTCGAGTTTATGAAAAAAGTCAGCGCGCATTTTCCTTTTAAAGTATTGATGATGGGCTATTACAACACCGCCTTTAAAATGGGTGCCAAGACTTTCGTGAATAAACTCGCTGCTGCTGGCGGTTGTGGTTATATTCTTCCGGATCTTCCGGTTCAAGAAGCGACTGAGTTGCACGAATTATCGAGATCGAAACACCTCGCGCCAATAGTCCTGATGACGCCCACGAATACCGAGGCGCGTCTGGAAGTTTTAGGTCATGCCGGGCAAGGCTTTATCTATGCCGTAGCGCGCAAAGGCGTAACGGGTGGTCAGACCGAAATGGGTGATGATCTCGATAGCTTTATTGCTCGTTGTCGTGTGCATACCGATTTGCCCATTGGTGTGGGCTTTGGCGTTAGCGAAAAATCCGACCTCGACTTTTTGCTTGGTAAGGCTGATATCGCCATTATTGGTACTGCGGCATTGCGGGCCTGGGAAGAAGGCGGTGAAGCTCAATTGCGTGATTTTTTCTCAGCACTACTTGGCTAATTTTAGCAGTGAGTAGACATTGCGCTGAAGGTTCAGGGCTATGGGAAAAAGTTTTGGGCTAAGCCCGAATCAGTCACTTAGTTCCCAAAGCCTGGGTCATCCTCTTCATCCCGTATGCTAAAGCCTTCGTTGTCGCCCCCTGCATAATTAGCGCCTTCTAGTAAGCGTATTTTTACGTGCAGATTGCTCTCCGAGTCAGCATTTACTAGAGCTTCCTGTTGCGAGATCTGGCCTGATTTGTAGAGTTCCAGCAACGCGGAGTCAAAGGATATCGCGCCCTCGGTTTCGTTTTTTGCAGTGGCGTCTCTGATCGCCTCAAACTCACCTTTTTCAATCAGACTAGCGATGTAGGGCGTATTGAGCATGATCTCCACCGCGGGCACTCGCTTGCCGTCAGTGCCGGTCAGTAGACGTTGGCATACGACAGCCCTGACATTTAATGCCAGGTCACTAAGCAGCTGTTTATGGCTTTGGTCGGGGAAAAAATTAACGATCCTTTCCATGGCCTGATAGCTGTTGTTGGCATGCAAAGTTGATAAACACAGGTGGCCGGTTTCAGCATAGGCTACGGCCTGATGCATGGTTTCGGCATCGCGTATTTCGCCAATTACGATGACATCCGGGGCCTCTCGCATGGCGTTTTTTAGCGCATTCGCATAGCTTAGTGTGTCCAGCCCTACCTCCCGCTGATCGATAACTGACTTCTTATGCTGGTAAATGTATTCGATGGGATCTTCAACCGCCAGGATATGGCCAGTTTGGGAGGCGTTGCGAAAATCGGTCATGGCCGCCAGCGTCGTTGATTTGCCCGATCCGGTAGAGCCCACCAGTAGCACCAGCCCCCGGGGTTCGGCAGCGAGTTTTTTCAGTATGTCGGGTAAATGGAGTTCTTCGATGGTCGGGATTTGTGATTTTATATAGCGAATCACCATGGCCACGTCGCCACGTTGTTTATAGACATTGACCCGAAAGCGCCCAATGTCACCCACCGTAATGGCGAGATTCATTTCTAGTTCTTTCTCGAAGGTTTGTATCTGTTGTTCGTTGAGCAAGCTGTAGGCAAGTTTTTGTGTCATGCCGGGTGCTAATACGTCCTGGTTTACCGGCGTCGTGATGCCTTCTATTTTGATATGGATTTTTGAACCGGTACTAAAAAACAAATCCGACGCTTGTTTATCGACCATAAATTGCAAATAAGTGGAGAGTTCCATAGTAGTTTCCGGCAGTAATCTGTGTGTTTCTGGCAACGATAGCCAGTCTTATCAGCTCAATATTCGTCTAGCCTACGCAACGCTTAGGAATTTTTCCTTGACTG
>CALLDA010000164.1 GCA_937998635.1 uncultured Pseudomonadales bacterium | reverse complement strand
AATAAAATTGAATGTGCCGTCGCTAAATTGTAGTGCCTGTCAGAGTCGTGAGTATATTTACACTAATTAATGGGGGCTCCCAGCTCTCTTTCTATTTTATATTTAAGCTCTCGCCACAATTTTATCTGCTGTGAATCTCCGGTCTCCACTTGATCATTACGGGAACGCGCCAACCACAGGGTTCTGCCGTTAAAGCTGTACACGGGCGTCAAATCCTCCCGCTGATCGCCGGGCAGAATACGTGGTGTGATGCTGTCGAGGATTAAGGGCATATCGCTGGGATGGGCATAATAGCTTAAGACCATATGGGGCTGATTCAGTGTTTCGGCTTTCACATAGGTGATGCGCATTTTGTCGATATCGATCCCCATCAGATCGAGTGTTACGTATTTGGCGATGGCAAAGTCCTCACAGTCCCCAGCATCTTTGATCAAAAACTCTACGGGTGTGGCCCAGTAATCGTCTCGCTGCCAAACTTCCAGATCGCTAACAAAACGTGCATCGTTAAAAAACAGATTGGTCTGTTGTAACTTATGCAGATCTATCCCATGTTTGTTTTGTTCGATAAGTTTGGCCCAGTATCGAATTCGATTGGCAGCGATGGGGCCGTGGCTTTTTTCTACGCTAGCGATTAATTGGGGAAAGTCAGGTTCGATGGCCCGGCTTGTTGGTTTAGCCCTGTCGGGCTGAATCTGCGTGGGTTTAGTGGTGCAAGCACCGACGGTTAGCAGACACAGTAGCAATAGGCTGAGATGACATGTTCTAAAGAAGGGGAAGTGATTCAAGCCGAGACCTTTAGTTTTACACAAGGTGCATTGGATTGGTTGAATGGCATTCCTGCATCTGGTTTAGACATGTTGGTTCTTACAGCTTAAGCATTATTGAACGGACGAGTTTAGTTGATAAGCGGGATCTTAGAGCAATTCTCTTTCCATACGCTTATTTAAAGTGAGCCAATTTTTTAGTTGAGTAGATTTACCCGCTTTTAGTTGTTCATTGCGAGATCTGGCAAGCCACAGATCATCGGCGTTAAAGCTAAAGATCGGCAGCAAATCGCTGCGCTCGCTGGCGGGTTTAATCCGTTTGTTGATATTGTCCAGTATGACCGGAATGGCTGAGGGGCTGGGGTAATAGGCAAGCACCATATGGGCCTGATTTAAGCTCAGTGCTTTGACGTATGTGATGCGGAGTTTGCCAATGTCGAGCCCCATTTCTTTGAGGGTGAAATATTTAGCGATAGAAAAGTCTTCGCAATCGCCTGCGTCTTCGGCAAGAAACTCCAGGGGTGTGGCCCAATAATCTTCCTGCTGCCATTGCGTAACATCATTGACGAACCTGGCCCCGTTGAAAAAGTCGTTGACTCGCTCAAGTTTTTGCTCATCGTTTAAGCCACTGCTGTCATGGATTAAACGCTGCCATTTTCGTACCCTAAGTTCAGTGCCACCGCCGTATTTAAGGCCTATTTTAGTCAATAGTTTTTCATCAAAACCGGTGTGGTCTGCGCTTGCGATTGATATGGCAAGCAGTGATGCCAGCATAAGCGGTATCACATAGAGAGAGTTTTTGTTGAGAAAATAGACTGGCAAGAGATGCAAAACTCATAATAAAGTGTTTATAAAACATAATGTTAACATAGGTAGTTGTAGCGAAACATTTACTTAATTTCGCAACAATGTGACTAGATTGGCAATTTTACTCGATTCATTTAGACTTGCCCGCAGTTGATACATTTGGGAGCGGGACTGGTGACACTTTACAGACAATTGATCATTGCCGTGCTCGGAGTGCTGGTGTTGCTTTATTTTGGCAATTTTTTTGTCAGTTTCAATAACAGCAAGTCTCTGGTGGCTCAGCAGATGCAAACCCACGCTCAGGATGCGGCAACGTCCTTAGCCATGTCGATGACACAAGCTACCGAGGGTAAGGATATCGCGACTCTGAATACCATGCTTAATGCGGTGTCTGATAGTGGCTACTACAAGCGAATTTACTTTGTCGATATGAACGGAGACATACTGCTAGAAAGAGAGTTTCCGGTGCTCATCGACGGCGTTCCACAGTGGTTTGTCAACTTGATGGAATTACCCGATTATGACGGTTCTGCAGAGGTTGCTTCCGGGTGGGTAATATTAGGCAAGCTGGTTGTTGTTAGTCATCCGGGGCAGGCTTACAGGAGTTTGTGGGAAGCCTTGCTCCAGCATCTGGTCTGGTTTTCGCTGATTGGGGGGGGGGCTTGTGTCGCTGCTTTTTTTGCGGTTCGCATTTTGCTTGTGCCTTTAAGGGCAGTTGAAAGTCAGGCTAATTCGATTTGTGAACAGCACTTCGTCCAGCAAGCAAAATTACCTAAAACGCGGGAGCTGAGAGTAGTCGTTGAGGCAATGAACCGACTGTCAGCTCGACTGGAGGGTTTGTTCCATAGCCAGTCAGAGCTGATTAGTGACCTGCGATATCAATCGCATACTGATATTGTCACCGGTTTGTCTAATCGAACCGATTTCGATGCCCGACTTAACGCTTTTACCAGTGATGAAACGGGGAGTCATTGCGGCGCACTGATGATTTTCGCCCTGCACGATTTGAGTCGTATTAATGATATTGCTGGTCGACGTGGTGGTAACGACGTGCTCCAGGCCCTGGGTCAGAAACTAAACCAGGGTATTCAAAGTTATGACAGGGCTTTGCTGGCTCGAAGGCAGGGGCAGGAATTTGCGGTATTTTTACCCGATATTGAACAGGAGGAAGCTGAGTCTTTAGCCGCTTCGATAATGCTCAATGTCGCAGGTGTTAGTTGGCAACATCAGGAGCAATTGCCACTCGCCGTTACGATGGGCTTTACATACACCACCGATATTAAAAATGGGCCAGAGCTTTTGAGTGAGGCTGACATGGCTTTGCATAGCATTGACCTTGATGGTGGAGAAACCTGGAGAAAATTTTCCGACCTTGGTTTGGCGAGTATCCCAACGGTGTCGCACTCTGTGTTGGATGGTAAGGAATTTGTAGCTCAGGCTATTTCAGAGAGGGCTATCGAATTACATTTTCAGAAAACGGTTTCTGTACCTGACAAGCAGATAATCGCCTATGAAGTCTATTCTCGGTTTCGGACGCCCGACGATTATGAGCTCTCAGCCAGTACCGTCATACCAATGGTTCAGCGTTTTGGTTGTTCTACTGCGCTGGATAAACTAGCTTTGGAAACGCTTGCCGAGACCAGTTTGCCGGGTGACCAAATACTGTCGGTCAATCTTTGCCCAGAATCGATTAGCGATGCCTCGTTTTGTAACTGGTTACCAGATTTTTTATCCAGCAATCGAGATGTGGCCAGTCGTCTGGTGATAGAGATTCCAGAGCATGCGCTAAAAGTAGCAGAAGAAAATATAAGATCGTTGGCCGACATATTGGCGCGTTTTAACAGCGGCCTGGCGATCGATCACTTCGGCATGGAGTCGTCGGCTTTTGGCTATCTGGCGAGTATGCCTTTGCGCTACCTGAAGGTTCACCGCAGTTTCGTCAAAAATATTCATCTATCCAAAGATAACCAGTTTTATATTAAGGCCCTGGCGCAACTGGCGCAAATGCGTGAAATTCAGATTGTCGTTGAAGGTGTTGAGACAGAAGCGGAATGGCTGGTGCTGTCTAGCATGAATATTAACGCAGCTCAGGGGTTTTTCCTCGGTTATCCCGAAGCGCTGCAAAAAGGCAGTTAATACGCTATATAATGCCGCCCTACCAGTTGACTGCCTTGAGTTGTAAAGATGACTGTTCGCACCCGTGTTGCGCCTTCTCCCACCGGCGACCCCCATGTTGGAACTGCTTATATCGCGCTGTTTAATTTATGTTTTGCCCGCCAGCATGGTGGTTGTTTCGTATTACGCATAGAAGATACCGATCAGCAAAGAAGCAATAAACAATCGGAGCAGACAATTTTTGATAGCCTGCGCTGGCTCGGCCTTGAGTGGGATGAGGGGCCAGATGTGGGCGGTGAATTCGGCCCTTATCGGCAGAGCGAAAGAACATCAATTTATCAAAAATATGCTGATCAATTAGTCGAGGCAGGGCATGCGTTTTACTGTTTTGCTACGTCGGCAGAATTAGATGAGATGCGCCGAGAGCAAATGGCTCGCGGCGAAACACCAAAATACGATGGCCGTGGCCTGAGCTTGTCGTCGACCGAGATAGCAGACCGTCTGGCAGCCGGTGACCCCTACGTTATTCGCATGAAAATTCCAGAACAAGGTCTCTGCCACTTCGACGATATGTTGCGGGGTGCCATTGAAATCCCCTGGTCGCAGGTCGATATGCAGGTACTGATGAAGGCTGATGGCATGCCGACTTACCATCTGGCCAACGTTGTCGATGACCACCTGATGGAAATTAGCCATGTCATTCGCGGTGAAGAGTGGATCAACTCCGCGCCAAAACATCAACTGTTGTACGAGTATTTTGGCTGGGATATGCCGATTTTGTGTCATATGCCTTTATTGCGAAACCCCGATAAAAGTAAGTTGAGCAAGCGTAAGAATCCCACCGGCATAAATTTTTATCGAGCGATGGGGTACCTGCCTGAAGCGCTGATTAATTATCTGGGCCGCATGGGTTGGTCGATGCCTGACGAAGAAGAGAAGTTTAGCCTGACAGATATGGTGAAAAATTTTAATATCGAGCACGTGCACCTGGGCGGGCCGGTATTTGATACCGAAAAACTAGACTGGTTGAATGGGCGATGGATTCGAGAGGATTTAGATGAGGGAGCATTTAGCGAACGCTTGATCGAGTGGGCACTGAACGGCGACAAGCTTCGTGAAATCATTCCTCTGGTACAGGGCCGTGTAGAAAAATTCAGCGATTTGGCTCCTATGGTTAGCTACCTGATCGCCGGGATGCCCGATATCGATGCAGCGAGCTTCGAGCAGGGCAAGTTAGATACGCAGCTTACGCAAAAAATTCTTCAATATACTGCCTGGTTACTGGATGGTGTATCCGAGTGGCATAGAGATAAGCTGTATCAGCGTTTAAATGAGCTGGCCGGGGCGATGGATATAAAATTAAAGGATTTTATGGAGCCGTTGTTTATCGCCCTTGCAGGCAAATCAGCAGCACTGCCTTTATTCGACTCGATGGTTATTCTTGGCCCCGATTTGGTGCGTGCGCGAATTCGTCATGGCCTGGAAGCGCTGGGCTCGCCTTCAAAAAAACAACTCAAGAAACTGGACAAGGAATACCAGAAGTTAGCAATGTCTTTAGGCTGAAAGTTATCCCTCAGCGATAGACTTTACCTTGACAGCGTAGGGTGCGATCAATAGAATCCCGCTCTCCTTTATGGGGCTATAGCTCAGCTGGGAGAGCGCAACACTGGCAGTGTTGA
>CALLDA010000163.1 GCA_937998635.1 uncultured Pseudomonadales bacterium | reverse complement strand
ATGCCAGTCGCGACAGTCATCGACATTGCCGTAGTAAGGCGTCAGATCATAACCGCCGCCAAACCACCATACCGGCTCCTGGCCTTCTTTCTCGGCGATAAACATACGGACATTAGCGTGAGATGTGGGTACGTAGGGGTTTTGAGGATGGATAACCAGAGAAACGCCCATGGCTTCGAAGCCACGTCCAGCCAGCTCCGGCCTTGCTGCGGTGGCTGATGCGGGTCGTTCGGTGCCAAAGACGTGGGAAAAATTAACCCCACCTTTCTCGAAGACTTCACCATTTTCGATCACTCTCGATTGCCCGCCGCCGCCTTGCTCTCTCAGCCACTGATCTTCGCGAAAAGAAGTCGTGGTTTCGAAAGTCTGCAATCCTGTGCAAATCGAGTCCTGGAGGTTTAGCAGGTAGGTTTTAACTGCTTCTTTGTCTATCAATGTCTAGCCTCAGTATTTGGTTTTGTAACTTAGCCTGGTCGTATTATCTGGCCAGACAAGAGGTCACGGATTTCACTGGGCTTGTTGCTCTGCCCGGTGAGTCCGGAGGCAATAGCATCGAGGTTGTTACCGAAATATGCTTTGACTTTGGTCAAGCTTAGCGCCGCTGGCAAGCCCTGGGGATTAGCGGAGGTGGAAACAATAGGCCCGCCCACCAAATGACTCAGCGCAGCGGCGACGGGATGCCCGGTCACGCGTATCGCGAGACTCTTTTGCCCGCCAGTGATCCAGGAAGGAGCAAAGCCATTGTTGGGCACTAACCAGGTCACGGGGCCTGGCCAGGTGCTGGCCATTAGCTCTCGTTGCCTGGATGTTGTCAGGGTCAGGTAGGGTTCAAACATTGCTATATCAGCGCCAACGAGAATCAGGCCTTTATCGACATCTCTATTTTTGAGGGCAAGAATGTTTGCCACCGCACGGGGATTTCCCGGATCACAACCTAAGCCCCAAACCGCTTCGGTCGGATACGCAACCACGCCGCCTTGAATCAGTAATTGTGCGGCGCGGCGAACCCGGAAGTGGTGTGTGTAGTTGATCAACCGGCTAATTTGGCCTGTAGTGCCGCGTCTTTATCGATAACCGCTTGTGCGCTGGCCGCTCGGTTATCGATGAGCCGTTGACGAAGATCACTATCCCCGGTGGCGGCAATTTGCGCGGCTAAATAGGCGGCATTTTTTGCGCCAGCCTTGCCGATAGCGACTGTCGCGACGGGAATGCCAGCAGGCATTTGCACGGTTGCTAACAATGCGTCGAGACCCTCTAAAGAGGCGTTAATCGGCACCCCAATCACAGGCTTCAACGTTTGCGCAGCGACGGCTCCGGCCAGGTGAGCAGCCATGCCAGCGGCACAGATAAAGGCGACGCATCCCCGTTCATCCGCTGACTGAACATATTGTTGAGTGGCCTCCGGTGTGCGGTGGGCGGAGGTAATTTTAACTTCGGAAGGAACGTCAAGTTCAGCAAGAACATCGATACAGGCCTGCATGACCGGTAGATCGGAATCCGATCCCATTAGTATGGCTACAAAAGGTTTATTCATGGCAATTTGATTGTGGTTGGTTGAAGAAGCCCGACGGTAAAACCGGGAAGGTCGCGCAGGCTAACGCAAGAATGGGATGATGGCAACTCGCGTTTTAAGTGGCTGCTCAGCAGCGTTTATGACAACAGTAATCAGGATATACGGCAATACAAACCCGCTCGATTGTCGATGCAGCCCTGGAGTTCCAAACTAGTCAGAATCCCGGTCAGCTCGCTAGCAGATAAGCCGCAGCGGCTGATCAGTGAATCGAGATCGGTATAGTCAAACCCGAGCTGCGCCAAAACCTGGGCTTCCACAGGCTGAAGGCTGTGTTCAAGCATTGAGCCTTGCTGAACTTGTGAGGCGGGAGGAATATCGGAATTATCAACAACAAATGACAGCATACCGCCCAGTTCAGAGACGATATCCTGGGCCGTTTCAGTGAGTGTAGCGCCTTCGCGAATTAGCCGGTGACAGCCCTTTGATAAAGGATTATGGATCGAACCTGGTATCGCAAACACTTCACGCCCCTGATTTAAGGCGAGACGTGCAGTGATCAAGGAGCCGCTTTGTATAGCGGCTTCTACGACCAACACACCGAGACTGAGGCCGCTAATAATGCGGTTTCGCTGCGGAAAATTCCCAGCTCGCGCAGGTGTACCCGGTGGAAATTCGCTAACGATTGCCCCGCCGCTGGACAGGATTTTCTGGTAAAGGTCGCTGTGGCGACGTGGATAAATTACATCGATACCCGTGCCCAGGACAGCAATCGTCTTGCCCTCTGGCATGGTGCCGCAGTGGGCTGCAGCATCTATCCCCAAAGCCATACCGCTGGTAATAACAAAACCGCTGGCGCTCAAACTTTTTGCAAAGGCACCAGCATTGTTTTCACCGGTAGCGCTGTGTTGCCGGCTGCCGACAATAGCAATTTGAGGTAAGGACAGTAGGTTTGTATCGCCTCTTACATAAAGGATAGCCGGTGGGCTGTCGATTTCCTTGAGTAAAGGTGGATAAAGCTGGTCGTCGATAGTAACAATAGAGATGCCGTCACTGGCACAGTTCTCTATGGTTTGCCTGGCGAGGCAGTGGTGGTGCTCAGGATCGGCTTGATATTGCCGGAGTGCCTTACGATAGCGGCTGGAAGGTTGTGGGCCTGTAAACTGCAGCACCTGTTCGAAGCTACCAAACTGTTCCAGTAAACGGCTCAGGCCCGTGGCACCGATGCCCGGTAAAGCTTGCAGAATAACGGCAAATTCAGTTTCTTTTGACATAAGCCCTTCCCTGGGCCGGTGTTAGGCGCTGGCATTAACGATAAGTTAACACCAGCTTAAAACCAGTATGTATATTTAATGGTCGACCTGCTGTCTATTGGAGAGCGCGGCTTAAGGGTTTTTAACGGAATCACCCACTTCCAGAGGTCGATTAGATTTTAGTACCAAACCATAACTCAGTTTTTCAAAGGTACGGAAAACCATTAGCAGGCCAGCGCGCTCGGGTGGTAGTGAGACAGTGCCCCCGGCAACGCGGTCTTTAACCACCTCACCTTTTTTGTAGATAGCCAACAAATTACCGGATTTCAGTTGGTCTCTGTCACCGAGGTTAAGCGCTACGACATCAAGGAAACCAGCATTATTGACGCCACCTTCAACTGCGATAATAAGGCCTTCTGTACCTTCATTCGGCTGACTTGGATGGAATGTGGTGTCGATTTTGCGTTCTTCTTCCGGTAAAAGGCGGTCGTTCACACGGATTTCTTCCCTGCTCCTTGTGCTCTTCAAGGTGCCGATATCATCATTGATGAATTTGAGTTTGGCTGAGCCAATATCCTGAGCTCGGATGCCCAGGAATTCTTTCGTTTCTGGGTCGATATAGGGTCCACCATCGCGATAAATACCAAAAAAACTCAACTGGCTAGAGAAGTTGCCGCGAGCGTAGAAATCGTCTTCGATGCCTGACAAGAGATGTTTTTCCTCACCAGCCAACACATAAGGGGCCGCTTCTAGAACGCCGGGTTCGACAACGCGGGTTCGGGACAGGAAGCTATTTATTGCTTCGAGAGGCAAAGCCGGTATGGGGTCGCGGTTAGCCGACTCCCTGATTTCGGGGCTGAGTTTGACGTTTCTGCCACGGTTAAGCGTTAGGTAGGGTTTGCCGTCCAGGTAAATCAGGCTGATGACATCACCAGGGTAGATGAGATGAGGGTTACGAATTTGTGGGTTAACATGCCAAATTTCTGGCCACAACCAGGGCTGGCTAAGAAAAAATGCTGAGATGTCCCACAGCGTATCACCACTTTTTACAGTGTATTTATCAGGAATATCGTCATTGAAGGGGCCTTCGGCTGCAATGGCCGCAACCATGATCCAGATGCCCAGCAAAGCCAACAATAGTTTCTTCATTTGGTCCGTCCTGTGTCGAAATTCAATGGTGTATAATAGTCTTCACCACGGTATGTGCGAGTAATAATTCCTTTCAACTTCTAATACTAACAGTGGTTTATACCATTTTGCTAGAAATCCATCACAAAGACTATGACAACTTTAACAATTCTTGAATTTCCAGACCCCCGTTTGCGCAACCAGGCCCGTTTGGTGGTGGATGTCGACAAGAGGGTAAACAAAATTATTGAGGATATGTTTGAAACCATGTATGCCGCCGATGGCATCGGCCTGGCGGCGACACAGGTAAATATTCATGAGCGCATCGTGGTCATGGATATCTCTGAATTGCAGAATCAGCCGCAAGTGTTTATCAATCCAGAAGTGGACGTGCTGACCGATACGCAGCTCGACTATGAAGAGGGTTGTTTGTCTGTGCCGGGATTTCGTGAGGCGGTATCGCGACCGGAACAGGTGCGAGTGAAAGCATTAGGTCGGGACGGCAAGCCTTTTGAAATAGAAGCTAGCGGGCTATTAGCCGTGTGCATACAGCACGAACTGGATCATCTCAACGGCAAGCTTTTTGTCGATTATATATCGCCGCTGAAAAGACAACGAATCCGTAAAAAGCTCGAAAAACAGCACAAACAACTCGCCTGAACCGACAGCCAACATCTAAGCGTTAAACCCGCAAGGTTACACCGATCAAGCGATATTCATAGACACGTAACCAGCAAATAAGCTCTTACGCCAAGGAAGTTCGACCATCATGCAGAGACTAAAAATTATCTTTGCGGGTACACCTGCCTTTGCAGCGGAGCATCTACGCGTCTTGCTCGAGCAGTCGAAACACGAAGTGGTGGCAGTGTATACCCAGCCCGACAGACCCTCTGGGCGAGGCAAAAAACTGACCACCAGTGCGGTAAAAGCTCTGGCACTGGCAGAAGATATACCGGTCTATCAGCCGCTCTCCCTTAAAGATGAGGTGGCACAGCTGCAAATGGCTGAGTTACACGCTGACATTATGGTCGTGGTTGCCTACGGTTTAATATTGCCGAAATCGGTTTTGGCTGTACCGCCTTTGGGTTGTATCAATGTCCATGCTTCGCTGTTGCCCCGCTGGCGGGGGGCGGCACCCATTCAGCGAGCCATCGAGGCTGGGGACGAGCAAACTGGCATCACCATCATGCAAATGGATGAAGGCCTGGATACCGGACCTATGTTGAACCGTGTGTCGTGCGCCATATCTGAAACAGATACCGCAGCCAGTTTGCAGGACAAGCTGGCTGTTTCAGGGGCCGCTGCTTTGCTAATGACTTTGGATGCCTTCGCAGACCCAGGCAATCAGCCGACTGCCGAGCAACAGGATGATACGCTGGCCACTTACGCTCACAAAATCACCAAGCAGGAGGCCCGCCTGGACTGGCATCAGCCGGCTCAGATGCTAGATTCTCAAGTACGCGCTTTTCATCCGGTACCGGTTGCCTTTACGACGCTTGGTAAGGATACCTTGCGAATCTGGCAGGCAAAGGCTGTTACGTATCCCCATCAGGCCGCAGCAGGAAGTGTACTGTCCTGTGATAGCAAAGGCATTCTGGTGGCCTGTCATACCGACGCGCTGTTACTGACTGAAGTTCAATTGCCTGGTAAGCGACGTATGGCGGTGAGCGACCTACTACAGGGGCGCGCTGCAATGTTTGCCCCTGGAACGCAGCTGGGTATTTGACAGCGATGTTGGTCAGAGTGGCTGCCGCTAAAGTGATCGCCAGGGTGACGTCGGAAGGGGTATCCCTCAACAGCTGCCTGCCGGAATTCAGCGATAAGGTCTCCGCCCAGGATCAAGCTCTGCTGAGTGAGCTGTGCTATGGCACCCTGCGGCAGTACCCGGCTATTAGCAAAATCATTAATACTCTGCTGGATAAGCCTTTAAAACAGAAAGATCGTGACATATTGGCCCTGCTGGCCTGCGCGCTTTATCAACTTATCTATACCCGGATTCCCAGTCATGCCGTCGTCAATGAATCAGTTGCTGCCTGCAAACAGCTAAAAAGGCCCTGGGCAAAAGGACTGATTAACGCACTGTTACGGGGTTTTATCCGCGACCAGCAGACGATTGAACAAGATCTTGCGAATCTGCCGGAATATGCATCAGCCCATCCCCAATGGTTAATTGATGTTCTCAACAAGGCCTGGCCTGAAGAGGCGAAAGCCATCATGGCGGCCAATAATGGGCGGGCGCCTATGACGCTACGTGTCAATGAGTTGCGGATAAGCCGGGATGAATATCTGAGCACACACTGCTCCGGCGCAAACGGGCTGGCAACGGCAACTAAATTTAGTATGGCTGGCGTACAGTTGGCCCGGGCCAAAGCGGTCAATGAGATCCCCGGCTTTGACCAGGGCATGGTCAGTGTTCAGGATGAAGCTGCACAACTGGCGGCATCTTTGCTTGATGTTCAGGCTGGACAGCGGGTGCTTGATGCCTGCTGTGCCCCCGGCGGAAAAACCTGCCATATTTTGGAGTCTGCGTCTGATGTGGGAGAAGTGATTGCTATCGACATCGATGCCCAGCGTCTCGATAGAGTGAGGGAAAACCTCAATCGTTTGCAGCTCTCGGTGGAATTGCTCAGTGCCGATGTCGCAGACCCGGACAGTTGGTGGGACGGGCAACTCTTCGATCGTATCTTGCTCGATGCTCCCTGCTCTGCCACCGGGGTGATTCGCCGCCATCCGGACATCAAATTACTGCGCAAGCCCGAAGATATTGCTAAGCTGGCCGTTCTACAGCAGACGATGCTAGCGAGGCTTTGGCCCTTACTGAAGGTAGGCGGAAAATTGTTGTACGCCACCTGCTCGATACTGCCCCAGGAGAATGATGAGGTGATAGAGCAATTCCTAAGCGGCGTAAACGATGCTCACTTGCAGCCGGTTGCCACGGACGCAGGTCATAGCACAAAACTTGGCCGTCAATTGTTTCCTCAGGATGGCGGTCATGATGGTTTTTATTACTCTTTGCTAGAGAAACAATAGGGAATGTTTAAACCCCAAGAATTACAGACTAAAAGCACCGCCCCATTAAGATAAAGCAGGCGAGTTAAATATGATCAGCCCTGGTATCACCAAAACAGTCGCGAGACGACATTGAAAATCGTTATCGTCGGCGGTGGTCAGGTCGGCGGCACCCTGGCTGAAAACCTGGCCAGCGAAGCCAATGATATTACCGTCATTGACCCCCAGGCTGATCGCCTCCGGGAATTACAGGATCGTCTGGACATCCGCACCGTCAATGGTTTTGGTTCCCACCCCGACGTGTTGGTGGCGGCAGGCATAGAAGATGCCGATATGCTGGTCGCCGTTACTAACAGCGACGAGCTCAATATGATGGCCTGTCAGGTCGCACATTCCTTGTTTCGTACGCCAAAAAAAATCGCCCGAGTTCGCTCAGGTAGCTATACCAATAGCGCATACAGCACAAAACTGTTTAACGATACTAACGTTCCGGTCGATGTGCTTATCACACCTGAACAAGTAGTGACCGAATATATCTGTCGGCTTATTGAGCACCCGGGCACCCTGCAAGTGCTCAATTTTGCTGATGGCGCGGTACAGCTGGTCGCGGTAAGGGCGATCAAAGGCGGCCCCATGGTGGGTCATCAGCTGGTGGATATTCGCGAACAAATACCCGATGTTGATGCCCGGGCCGCAGCCATATGGCGTCAGGACGGGCCGATCGTCCCGGAAGCGGATACCCTTATTGAGGAAGGTGACGAGGTGTTTTTCGTCGCGGCTCAGGCTGATAGCCGCAAAGTTATGAAGCAGCTCCAGCGTAATGAAAAACCGTACCAACGGATCATTATTGCCGGTGGTGGCAATATCGGTTACCGTCTGGCCAGAGCCCTCGAGCACGACTACAACGTTAAAGTCATAGAATTTTCTGCTCCACGGGGCGAATACCTGGCCGAGAATCTGGATAAAGCGGTTGTGTTGCAGGGCCAGGCGGCCAACCGTGAGTTACTGCTGGAAGAAAATATCGACAAAACCGATGTTTTCCTGGCTGTCACCAATGATGATGAGGTCAATATTATGGCCTCACTGTTGGCTAAACGCCTTGGCGCCAGAAAGGTGATGACCTTGATCACCAACCCGGTTTATGCTGACTTGATGCAGGGTAGCGAGATCGATATTGCGATATCGCCTCAGCAGGCAACGACTAGCTCACTACTTTCCCATGTCCGAAGGGGCGACACCCTGAAAGTGCACTCTTTACGCCGTGGCGCGGCTGAAGCGCTGGAGATCGTTGCCCACGGCGATAGGAAAAATTCAAAAGTGGTGGGCCGCGCCATTGAAGATATCAAATTGCCACCCGGTACCACCATTGGCGCCCTGGTTCGCGACGGCAAAGTGATTATCACTCACCACGATACGCTGATTGAATCGGACGACCACGCCATTGTCTTTATGATTGATAAGCAGCATACGCGGGCAGTAGAAAAGCTGTTCCAGGTTGGGTTCACCTTTTTCTGATGCACTTTTCCGTTATCGCCCGTATTCTCGGCCTGCTGTTGATGCTATTCAGCGTTACTCTGTTACCCCCCATTGTCGTCGCAAGCATTTATGGCGAACAAACTCAGCAGGCCTTTTTCCTGGCCTTTGCGATTACCTTCTCGGTTGGCATGATCGTCTGGTTACCCAATAGTCGCAGTGAAGCAGAACTGCGAACCCGAGATGGCTTTATGGTGACCGTGCTGTTTTGGCTCACCCTGGGGTTAGGTGGGGCCTTACCGCTGACTCTGGTAGACCCACTAAGCTTGTCCCTAACCGATGCGGTATTTGAGTCGATCAGTGGCTTAACCACGACCGGGGCGACCGTACTCACCGGCCTCGATGAG
>CALLDA010000162.1 GCA_937998635.1 uncultured Pseudomonadales bacterium | reverse complement strand
AGTCGTTTCATATTGTCGGGCACCCAATCAGTTAATTCGCCCGGGCCAATAATTAAACAACCCCCTGGTTTTAAGCAGGTTTGAAAAATTTTTACAATCTCTCGACGTCGCCACTGTTTAAAATAAACCAGCACATTTTGGCAATATATCAAGTCCAGATAATTGTTATATCGAGTCTGCTGTTCCAATAAGTTAGCTAATGAGAACGCAACTCTCTGCCTCACAGCAGCTACTACCTGATGCTTTCCTCCATCAAGCGGCGAAAAATATTTTTCCCTCAGCATTGAGGACGACCGTCCCAGAGCACTACTGGAATATATGCCCTTGCGGGCACTTGCTATCGCTTGTGCACTAACATCAGTACCTACAACATAATAATTCTCGGGCTGCCCCGCCGCAGCGAAACCTTCAGCTGCATCTATTGCAAGGCTATAAGCTTCTTCTCCGCTAGCACATCCTGCGCTCCAGATATTAAAAGCCTGCCCTGATTCTGGATTGTAATCTAGTGTCGCCAGAGAGGTGATACGAGCGCGTACATAGTCATGGGACGGCTGATGACGAAAAAACTGGGTTTCCTTGACCAACAATCGATCGAGTAAAATACCCCACTCCCGAGTACCCGCACGGGTTTCCAGTACATCCCGAAAATAGTTATCGGCATCGCCCCAACCGGCCTCTTTCATGCGCTTGACAATTTCAGAACAAATATAATCCTGTCTTTGTGTAATCCGAACACCGGTCCGGTTTTCGAGCATACCCTCCCACAAACGGAATTGTCTGCTATTCAATAGAGGCGGTGCAGACAGCGCTGGTCGATTTGTTAATACCGACATCTTATTATTACCGCACTCAGGACAGCTCTTTTGTCGAGCTTCCTGGCTCCGATTCGAGATCAAATTCGTCCAGATCAATATTGGCTAATTCAACCTCAAGTTCCGCGGCAAACGATCCCTTTCCCGCAGCTGGTTCTGCCTCCAGTGCTACTAGATCATCGTCAGTTGTTTCCAGCTCTGACAGATAATCCATCTCCTCCATGGCCGCGCTATTTTGCTCTAATACCTCTTTGATATGTGCCGGTGCGCCCTGCACACCAGCCTGATCAAACCCTGGCAGCTCCTCTTCTTCCTCTGGTAACGCTGCAGGTTGTTGAAACACTTCTTCGGAAGCATGCTCCTGACCGACAGGCTCGTCGTCTAGCCAGCTAGCATTGTCCGGCATGGCAGCTGACGCAAACGGCTCAGCCAGTAAGGCACTTGAAAAACCCTGGGCGGGCAACTTAAAACCAGAAACCGATTCTCGCTGATCAATCGCCATCTCTGCTAGCTCATCGACCGATGCCGCCGTACGATTAGTGCCCTCCAGAGTCTGGGAGGTGATGTCCTGAATCACATTCATGGTATTTGAAATGTGGCCAGCCGTGGTCGATTGATGCCGCGCGGCCGTGGAAATATCCTGAATCAATTCTGCAAGGTTTGTAGAAACAGTTTCAATTTCGCTCAGTGCGATGCCTGCATCTTCAGTCAGAGAAGCGCCAGCGACTACTTCTGCAGTGGTTTGCTCCATTGAGGACACCGCTTCATAGGTATCGGTTTGAATGGTTTTAACCAGAGCGGCAATCTGCTTAGTTGCATTGGCTGAACGCTCAGCCAATCTTTGTACTTCGTCAGCCACCACCGCAAAACCGCGCCCAGCATCGCCAGCCATTGAAGCCTGAATAGCCGCGTTCAGTGCTAAAATATTAGTCTGGTCTGCAATATCGTTAATTAGCGAAACAATATCGCCAATTTCCTGAGAACTCTCCCCCAGGCGCTTAATCCGCTTGGCGGTATCCTGAATTTGGCCACGGATATTATCCATACCGGCAATGGTGCTACGCACCACAACCGCACCCTTATTGGCGATCGACACCGAGCGGTCAGCAACTACCGCAGACTCAGCAGCATTGGCGGATACCTGATCAATGGTAATCGCCATCTCGTTAATAGCCACTGATGCACCGGCTATTTCTTCGGCCTGGCGCTCAGATAATCTGGTCAATTGCGACACAGTGGATCGCGTTCCATTAGCCGATGCCGATAGTTTTCCCGCAGTATCAACAATGCGAGAAACCAACTCCCTGAGCTGAACAATGGTCAGGTTAATCGCGTCAGCAATGGCTCCTGTAAAACCCTCGGTAACGGTTATTTCAGCGGTTAAATCACCTTCACCAAGGCCCTCGATATCATCGAGCAAACGTAAAATTGCATCCTGATTGACCCGATTTGCTTCAGCGGTTTCCTGTAAGCGGCTGCGTGTACCAAGATAAAAAATCAAGCCGAGTAAGGTTAGTCCGATGACCAGAAAGATGCCTACATACACCGTCACCTGCGGCCCATAAGCATTGCCTCCTAGATTCAGCGCCTTAACATGGTCAACTAAGCTGTTGGCTTCGTCCATAAGCGATGATGATGCGCTTAGTAGTGCGTCACTAGACGGGCGTAAACCGCTTAGGGCTGACTCAGCATTTACAAGCTCTGCAGTTGATTTACTGACAACGCCAAACAACTGTTTAGTCTTGTCGAGATTAGTCTGAGCTGCCGGTGCTCTAAGTTTGGTAATTCCGAGGGCAGAATCACCGTTCTTAAAGGCGCTAGTGACGCGATCAAACAACTCCACATCATGGCCAAGCCGCTCTATCGACTCAAAATCGCCGCCACGACCGGACACTAAGCGGTCTATCGAAGCACGCACACGCTCCGCCCGCCATAGTTGCGCCTGAGCCAATGCCACCTGATTTGCGGCTGTTCTTCGAGCCAGCAATATCTCTACGGTCTTATCCAGTTCAGCCTGTAAGACTGAGTAATTAGTATCGAACTGAGCCTGTACATTGACAGCGAAAATCAACGATTCCCTGGCCTCTGTCACGTCGCTAATCGCTTGATCAACCCTATTCCAGGCTTTGTTAAAGCCCGCTAATGCTTTCGCATCTCCACTTGCGGTAAGCGCCACTTGCAACGCACTCTTTTTACTCAACACATCTGCCTGGAGCTGCGCCAACTCCGCAATTGCCACCGCATCACCACCACCTGCCTGCGCTGCAAGCCTGGGGATTCCAGTCGACAGCTCCCTCAGTTCATCAGCCATCGTTATATTATGCCGATGCTTACCTGCGTCCTGAGTGTTATTGAAGAATGCAAAAACAAGGTAGGCCGCCAACATAACCATGGTCACAATAAGGGCTATGACCAGAGGACTAGCTTTGGATTTCTTTACCGCTGTATTCATGGCATTAAGCTCCTGGCTTTACCTTCCGGGGGTATTCCTCAGAGATGTTCAAAATCATACTGCCACATCCCGGAAGAGTTCATCTTCGATAAGTTCTAGGGGTCGGAATAAATATTTTCCCTGGTCGCTACCGTCTACAAAACAACCTCGAACGTAGCGCCCAAGTGGAGGAGGGATATCAGCCGCGTGTTTGCTAAACTGCTCTGTTTCAAAGCGTTTCACCCCGGCAACACTATCAACCAGCACGCCGACAAAACCACCCTGCAAAGCAAGCACCAACACACGCTGACTTTTGAACGCGGGCCGGGTTTCCCCACCCAGAAATTTAACAAGATCCACAATCGGCACCAACTTACCCCGAATGTTGGCAACTCCCAACATCCAGGGCTTGACTCTCGGCAAGCGCGTGTATTCAGGTATTTCCTGAACTTCCGCTAACTCGTAAAGAGGGATAACCAACTCAACGTCCAATACCGTAAAACATAATGCCGCTGTGAGCGGCATAAAATCGGTTTGGGCGGGCAAAGTTTTCGAGTGACTGTGGAATTGCTGCGACAGCTCCCGAACAACTTCAAATACGCTACCACTTACCACCATCGAAATAGTAATCCAATCAGTGTTGTGCAACCTGAGTAATAGTACTTAACAGTTGTTTTTCCGAAACCGGTTTAGTCAGGTAGGCTTTTGCTCCTTGCCTTTCACCCCAAATTTTGTCGGTTTCCTGATCTTTCATAGTAATAATAATCACCGGGATGTCCTCTGTCGCTTGATCCCGGCCTAGCTGTCGCGTCGCTTGAAACCCATTTATTCCGGGCATTACTATATCCATCAATACTACATCGGGACGATTACGTCTCGCGACCTCCAACCCCTCTTCAGCAGTGCCAGACGATAATACAGTGTAATCGTGCCGGGTTAATATTTCTGTCAACTTATGTATTTCAGTAGGTGAGTCATCAATAATTAAAACAGTAGCCATCGCTTGCTCTCTAGATCTCAAGTTGACATAAACACATTAAAAGTTTGCTTGTAAAAACGATCTTTACGCCTCAGGAAAGACCTCTTGAGAGGCTTCTTTTTTTGCTAAAATCACGTCCAGTACACCAAAAAGTTCGGTTTTACTAAACGGCTTGGTTAAATACTCATCTGCTCCGACTATGCGGCCCTTGGCTTTATCAAACAAACCATCTTTACTGGACAACATAATAACCGGGGTGTTTTTAAATTGGTCGTTATTCTTTATCAGCGCACAGGTCTGGTAACCGTCAAGGCGGGGCATCATGATATCGACAAAAATCACATCAGGCTCGGTATCGGCAATTTTGGCCAAAGAATCAAAGCCATCCACCGCAGTAGTCACCTCACAGCCGGCCTTGGAAAGCAATGTTTCCGCCGTGCGCCGAATGGTATTACTGTCATCAATGACCATGATCTTCATCGCTTCATAGCTAGCCGTCATACCCACCTCATCTGGAGTTTCATGAGCGTCGGAAAGTCCACCCGTAACGCTCGATAACTTTTAACACAATATCGACATGTTATCCATAACAGCCGAGATTTTAAAGTAATTGTGTCTCAAAAAAGCCCAAAATAGTTGCCAGGTTCATCGCTAACCCGTAACGTGTGCGGGGAGGGTCCGACTCAACTAAAGAGCCTCATCAATGAGCGAGCTCAAACAGTGTAAGAGGATATTTCATGGCAGTTTCTATTGGCGTTATTATGGATCCTATAGGTGCCATCAACTTCAAAAAAGACACCACCCTAGCCCTCTTATTAGCGGCTCAGGCGCAGGGCTGGTCGCTTGTCTATATGGAAATGTCTGATTTGGCACTAGCAGACGGCGTACCAATGGCTCGCCAGACACCCTTGAAAGTCTTTGATTCCTCGGAGCGGTGGTATGAACTGGGTGTGACTGCCAACGCACCGCTTGTGGATCTTGACTGCATACTGATGCGCAAAGACCCGCCCTTTGATAGCGAATTTATCTACGCAACTTACATCCTCGAAGCCGCTGAAAAGCTCGGCGTGCTGGTCGTCAATCGTCCCCAGAGCCTACGCGACTGCAATGAGAAAATTTTTGCTACCCAATTCCCCCAATGTACGCCGCCAGTTCTGGTCAGTAGGGATCCCCAACGGCTGAGAGCTTTTCATCAGGAATACAAAAACGTTATTTTTAAGCCCCTCGACGGAATGGGTGGTACCGGTATTTTTCATGCCCGCGAAGACGATCCTAACGTCAGTGTCATCATAGAAACACTCTCGGACCACGGCAGACAAACCATTATGGTACAGCGCTATATCCCTGAAATCACCTATGGCGACAAGCGCATTCTGATGGTCGATGGCGATCCCATACCCTGGTGCCTGGCCCGGGTTCCCGCCATCGGTGAAACCCGAGGCAATCTGGCGGCGGGGGGCAATGGCATCGTCCAGGCCCTCACGGAACGCGACCGCTGGATAGCTTCAGAAGTGTCCCCCCACCTGAAAGAAAAAGGCCTGCTTTTTGTTGGCCTGGATGTCATCGGCGACTACCTGACCGAAATAAATGTCACCAGTCCCACCTGTGTACGAGAAATTAACCGCGAACAAAATACCGCCATCGGCGAAAAACTCATGATCGCCATAAAAAGCCGTCTGGACGCCTAAACTTGGACGTTTCTTTTACCAGTGCCGACCCGCACCAGGGCAATGATCGCCTGGGCTTTGCTATTTTTCTGGCTATCGCGCTACATAGTTTGATTATATTTGGTGTCGGTTTTGA
>CALLDA010000161.1 GCA_937998635.1 uncultured Pseudomonadales bacterium | reverse complement strand
AGGCCGACGTGGTGATGATTCTGGCACCTGACGAACACCAAAAGGCCATCTATTACGCTGATATCGAACCCAATATCAAACAAGGCGCAGCGCTGGCCTTTGCTCACGGTTTGAATATTCACTTTCAGATGATTGAGCCACGTGCCGATCTCGACGTCATTATGATCGCGCCCAAAGGCCCGGGCCATACGGTGCGTAGCACCTATGAAGAAGGCGGCGGCGTGCCATCACTGATTGCAGTTTTTCAGGATGCCAGCGGTAATGCCAAAGATATCGCGCTGTCCTACGCTTCTGCTAACGGCGGTGGTCGTTCCGGCATTATCGAGACTAATTTCCGTGAAGAAACTGAGACCGACCTGTTCGGTGAACAAGCAGTACTGTGCGGCGGTGCAACAGCGCTGGTTCAGGCCGGTTTTGAAACCCTGGTAGAAGCGGGTTACGCCCCAGAAATGGCTTATTTTGAGTGTTTGCATGAGCTGAAATTGATCGTCGATCTTATGTATCAGGGCGGTATTGCTGATATGCGCTACTCAATTTCTAACACGGCCGAGTATGGCGATTATGCCAGCGGCCCACGGGTGATTACCGAAGAAACCAAAGCGGAAATGAAACGTATTCTCGAAGATATTCAAAGCGGCAAATTCGCGCGGGAATTTATTCTCGATAATCAGGCCGGTAATCCAGTATTGAAGGCCAAACGTCGTCATTCAGCCGAGCATCCTATTGAAGAAGTGGGTGCGCGTTTGAGAGGCATGATGCCGTGGATCGGAGCTAATAAGCTGATTGATAAAGCCCGTAATTAATAATTAAGTAGCCTTGTCCTGCCTTGCGGGTCGATGGTAACAGGGGCTTAGGCTAGCAGGGACTTATGCGAAACGGTAGGCTTAGGCCTGCCGTTTCGCGTTATACTAAGCGACTAATTATTGGTGTGAAGCGTTATGGCAATCGAACCTGGTGCTGGAAACAATTCCGAAATTGATCCTGAAAACGATCCCGAAAATAATCCCAAAAAGAATAAAGTGTTTTCAATAATGTCTGACGACACTTCTGACAGCTCTACGGATAACTCCATGGATGGCGTTACCGATGTTACAGATAGCCCAAGCGCCGTAGAGCCAGATATCACCCCGCGCCGTCGTCGCCGTGGCATTTACCTGTTACCAAATCTACTGACAACCGGCGCAATGTTCGGCGGTTTTTACGCCATTCTGTCAGCGATGAATGGCAAGTTTGAAGCCGCTGCTGTGGCAATATTCGTGGCGATGTTGTTCGATGGACTCGACGGCCGCGTGGCTCGTATGACGCATACCGAGAGTGATTTTGGGGTTCAATATGACAGCCTCTCGGATATGGTTTCCTTTGGTGTTGCACCGGCTGTGGTGTCCTTTAGCTGGATGATATTTACCCTGGGTAAAGTCGGTTGGGCGGGTGCGTTTATCTATGCCTCCTGCGCCGCCTTGCGCCTTGCGCGTTTTAATACCCAGGTTGGCGTAGCGGATTCGCGCTATTTTATCGGGCTGGCAAGCCCTGCTGCAGCGGGGCTGATCGCCGCTATGGTGTGGACGGGTTATGACGCTGAAGCGACGCAATGGCTTTCTGTGGTAGCACTCATTACCACCGCAGTTGCTGGCTTGCTGATGGTTGCACCCATACGCTACTACAGTCTCAAAGCAATCGATTTTAAGGGCCGTGTACCTTTCGTAGCGATATTTGCTGCGGTGATGCTGGTCTCGATTATTCTGATAGATCCACCCCGAATGCTATTGTTGATCGCGGTGTTGTATGCCTTGTCTGGCCCCTTCGCCTGGATCTGGAAAAAGTATCGGGGCAAGACCGTATAAGGCCGCTTATCTGCCCGTGCTTATACCAGAAGGCTTATGACGCGGTAATTTCCAGCGAGGACTGTTGTATGGCGATGATCGCGAGGAAATAGTTAAGTGGTACTGGAGGGTAAAGTGCGGGGTGAAAGAAAGCCTTGGCAGCTCCGCAATAATCTGTTTGAATACTATCCTTATTTTTGCAGGCATCAAGCCTCGCAGTAGTCTCTGGTCTAGAACTTAAAGCGGCCTGGCACTTTAAGCCCTTAGTCAGCTAATACAGAAAGCCAAAAGACAGTCATTTTATGAGTTATCAGGTAACGACAAGCAGATTCTCCGGCCGCCGCCCCGCGTCAGCCCTGCTCGTTGCCGCTCGCCTGCTGCTGCTCCTGCCCTGAGGGGCATTCAACTTCACATCCAAATTGTTTTGCATCCTCCCTTTTATACCGGGAAAATCCGGTATTGGGATAGCCAGTTTTAAGCATGGAAATTTGATCGATCATTTAGTTTGAATTTCAGTTTGAATTTATCTGTAATGAACACCCGTAGTTGGCGGGTTGTTTCGGAGTCTGATCATGGACAATGACAAGTTAGTTATATTTGATACCACCTTGCGCGATGGGGAGCAAAGCCCCGGCGCAGCAATGACCAAAGAAGAAAAACTTCGGATCGCCAAGTCACTGGAAAAACTCGGTGTTGACGTTATCGAAGCGGGCTTTGCGATCTCCAGCGAGGGCGATTTCGCTGCGGTGAAGAGCATTGCCGACACCATCAAAGATTGCGTCGTCTGTAGTTTGTCGCGCACCACACATGGCGATATCGAGCGGGCCGCCGAAGCGCTGAAAAATGCGGTTGCGCCTCGGATACACACCTTTATTGCGACTTCGCCCATCCATATGGAATACAAGTTGCAGATGACTGCTGATGAGGTGCTCGAGCAATCTATTGGTGCGGTAAAAATTGCCAGAAACTTTGTTGACGATGTTGAGTTTTCTCTCGAAGACGGCAGCCGCACAGAGTTCGATTATATGTGTCGGGTCATTGAGGCAGTAATTGATGCCGGTGCGCGAACCATCAATATTCCCGATACCGTGGGTTATGGCGAGCCTGGAGAATACGGCGAGATGATTGGTCGAGTTATCGCAAATGTGCCGAATTCCGACAAAGCCATTTTCTCAGTGCATTGTCACAATGATTTAGGTTTAGCAGTCGCTAACTCCCTTTCTGCGGTGATGCACGGAGCCAGGCAGGTGGAGTGCACCATTAACGGTTTAGGTGAGCGTGCTGGTAATGCCTCACTGGAAGAAATCGTTATGGCAGTACGCACGCGGGGTGATGTTTACCCAGTACACACCGGTATTAACACCGAGCAAATTGTTCCGGTGTCCCGTTTGGTATCGACCATTACCGGCTTTCCGGTGCAACCCAATAAGGCCGTCGTTGGTGCTAATGCCTTTGCCCATGAGTCGGGTATCCATCAGGACGGCGTACTGAAATATCGCGAGACTTATGAAATCATGCGTGCCGAGGATGTGGGCTGGAACACTAACCGTCTGGTATTGGGTAAATTATCGGGTCGAGCTGCGTTTTCGGCGCGCCTTGAAGAGCTGGGTATACCCTTTGAAACCAAGGCCGAGATGAATGAGGCCTTCCTGCGCTTTAAAGAGCTGGCTGACAAAAAACGTGAGATTCATGATGAAGACCTCCAGGCCCTCGTTTCCGAAGTTCAGATGGGTGAGGCCGAGGAAAACTTCAGATTGGTGACTCTTGATGTTGCGTCCAAGACGGGTCGAGCACCTCACGCATCGCTAGTGTTGCGCAGTCATGGCAATGATCATGAAGTGTCGTCCGAGGGTGATGGCCCTGTGGATGCCGTGTTCAAGGCTATCGAAAAAATTGCTCAAAGCCACACCGAGTTAAAACTCTATTCGGTCAATGCCATTACCACGGGCACCGACTCTCAGGGTGAAGTCACTGTGCGTCTGGCTAAAGAAGGCCGCATTGTTAATGGACAGGGTTCCGATACCGATATATTGGTCGCCAGTGCCAAAGCCTATCTCAATGCGCTTAATGTTTTGGAAAGTCCAGATCGCCTACATCCTCAATTGGCCGGTGTATAAAAGGCCAGGCTAGTAAGGAATAAGACGATGGATGCGGAGCTGCGCGATTGGTACCTCTCGACCCTGGGTATCGTGCAGTATCGGCCATGGTCTCCGCCAGCTGAAGTGAGGCAGGCCGATTCTGAACTGGGCAATACAAAAAATATAGACAAGCAAAGCAAAGTCTTAAGCACCGACCAGACAGGCGCTATTCCGCGAGAGTTAAAGTCGGAGGCCCTACCTCAGTCACTAAAAGACTTAGTGGCTGATGTGGTCGATCAAAGTGTTGTAAGCACTACTACAACTGGGGTAAAGACGAGGTCGGATTCAACTCCGCTAGATTCAGCTAACGAAGAAGCGATCTCCTTTCGCCTGGCCTGTTGGCGACCCAGTGAGGATTTACTGGTGCTTGATTCCTGGCCGATTGGGCAGGGTACCGATAATCGGCGCTCACAATTATTAGCTAATATCCTTAAGTCAGTTGGTCGCCGCCCCGCAACGTTGATGCAGCCAGAGTTTATCGATTGGCCATTTGGGCC